>JAUVTI010000132.1 GCA_030601605.1 Gemmatimonadales bacterium | reverse complement strand
CGCGTAGTACTCCAGCAGGGGCCGTTGCCGCTCCATGATCAGGTAGTCGTCACCGGCGCGGACCACCAACCGCCGCATGGTGAGCATCTTCCACGCGCGGTCCAGTATGGCCGCCGCGTCCCGGTCGGGTTGGATCAGTTTCGCCTCCCCCTCCAGCAGGGCAGCGCGAAACTCCTCGATGCGGTCGAGCAGCGCCTCGTGCCGCACGGCCGTCTGGCGGAAGGACAGCAGGGCGGCCGCGACCAGCGGCACCGGAGTGACGGGCATGATCCGGGCCACGCGCTGCATGACCTCGTCGGCGAGGGCCTGCATCCGGGGCAGCCTCTCCTCCTTGGAGAGCTCCAGTGTGCCGGGGTGCTGCGCCACCCACCCGCGCATCGATAACGGGGTGCCGAAGTTCACAGCCACGCGTCCGTAGCGTCGCAGGTTGCCGGTGAGGGCCCGCCCCAGGTTGAAGGCGAGGTAGTGGAGCAGCGACGCGAACTGGCTCAGCCGCCCCGGGCGGCGGCGCGCGTCAATCAGCTCCGAGATCAACGTGCGGTCCTCCAGCACCCGGTCGTAGTTGAGCGCCACGGGCACCAGCCAGATGTCCTGTGCCGGGTCCAGGTCGGACAGCGACCGGGCCACGTGGTCGAGCAGCCCGATCTTGGCGGGGCGGAACGCTCCGTCTCGCGACAGCCCACCCTCGAGGAAGATCCCCTGCGTGACCCCGTTGCGGGTGATGAGCTGCACGTAGCGCTCCAGCACCACGTGATACAGCGGCTCCCGGAATCCGCGCCTGATGAAATAGGCCCCGAACGACTTGAACACGTATTCGAGCGGCCACACGCGCGCCCACTCGCCCACTGCGTAGCTGATGCTCACCGCGCGGGCCAGGACATACGCCACCACTACGTAGTCGGCGTTGGAGCGGTGGTTCATGAGGTAGACGACGATGTCGCGGCGCGGGATGCGATCGAGTGCATCGCGGTCCTGATAATCGGAGGACACCCGGTAGAGCAGGTTCACCAGCACGCGGGCGATGTTGTATCCGACCTTGTAGTACGACAGGACGTTGAAGTAGGGCACGATCTCGTCGATGTAGCGCTCGACCCGGATGCGGCAGTCCAGCTCGCCGATGTCTTGGCTCTCGCAGTGCTCCCGCATGGCGGCAAGCACCGTCGGGTCGCGCATCAGGTCCTCTCGGATGATGCGCTTGTTGACGAGCTTGTAGCGGTCGAGCCGGGCCCTGAACTGGAGCAAGGACCGGCGCACGGCGCGCTCGAACCAGTGCCTGATGGCATCGCGCGTGCGTCGGACCGTCCAGAGCGTGAGCCCGCCCGTGAGGAGCGCTGCCAACGCGAGCAGCGCCCAATCGAGGGCCGACAAGGTCAGAGTTCCTCCGGGATCACTCCGGTCTTGTCGTACTGGTACGCCATACGCTTCAGTCGCGCAATGCGCAGGGCCATCGGCGGGTGGGTGGCGAGGGCGTTGGCGACGAACCCCTCCCTGTTGGAGATTCGCCGTCCGAGCGGGTCGGCGATGCAGAGATGCGCGGTCCCCCGCTTGACGGACTTGGTAGCTGCGGCGGCATCCTCGATCTTGCGCAGCGCGGCGGCCAGCGCGGCCGGGTTGCGTGTGAACTGCGCTGCCGTGGCGTCGGCCAGGAACTCGCGCTTGCGGCTCACCCCGAGCGCCAGGAGCCGCGAGATGATCGGAGCCAGGAGCACGCTCACCAGCCAGAGGACGAGGACGATCAGCGCGAGCGCTCCCGCGCCCCCCTTCTTGCCACCGCCACCGCCGCCCGAGCGCCCGCCACGCGAGCGCCCCCCGCCGAAGCGCATGAACCGCCACGCGCCGTCGGAGATGAGCGCCATCACGCCCACGAGGGCCGCGAGCAGCGTCATCAGCTTCACGTCGTGGTTGCGGATGTGGGACATCTCGTGGGCCACCACCGCCTGCAACTCGTCACGGTTGAGGGTGTCGAGGAGCCCCTCGGTCACGGCGAGGTGGGCATCGTGCTCGTCCACGCCGGTGGCGAACGCGTTGGGGTCCTTGTCGGGGACGACCCAGATCTTGGGCCTGGGCAGCCCCGATGCGATGGACATCTCCTCGACCACGTTTACGAGCTGCTGCTCGTCGGGCTTGGACGGGTTGATCAGCTCCCACGCTCCGGTCGCCCACAGGATCCCCTTCGGTCCGCGCTTCCAGGCGAAGTAGGTCATGCTCAGGCCGAGCACGGTGGCAAAGATCCCGAACCAGGGAATCGTGTGGTGGTACGCTTCCTGGGGGGCGTCGACAGTGTAGAGGTAGAACGACAGGTCGCCGCCGAAGCCGATCCACGCGAAGAACAACACGAAGATCGTTATGAGGATCGTCGAGCGGCGGCGATTTGCTTTCTGTTGCGCGAAGAGGTTGGAGTCGCTCGTCACTGCTTCGGCTTCGAGGACAGATCGACCTTCGGCACCGCGCGCACTTTGTCGTCGGTGATCTCCCACAGCTCCACCTGCTCACAGCGGGCGAGCCCGGAGATCATGTTCCACGGGAACTGCTGTTGCTTCACGTTGTAGGTCGTCGCCATGTCGTTGTAGAGCTGGCGCGCGAACGCGACGCGGTTCTCAGTGGAGGTCAGCTCCTCCTGGAGTTGGCCGACGTTGCTCGTAGCCTTGAGGTCCGGGTAGCGCTCCACCACCAGGTTGAAGCGTCCCAGCGCTGACGACAGAGCGGCCTCGGCGGCAGCCAACTGTCCCACGCCGCCCGTCGGGGAAGCGTCGGCCTGGACCTTCACCGCCTGGTTTCGCGCCTGGATGACGGCCTCGAGCGTCTCGCGCTCGAAGTCCATGGCGCCCTTCACGGCCTCGACCAGGTTGGGAATCAGATCGTGGCGCCGCTTGAGCTGCACGTCGATCTGCTTCCACGCGTTGACCGTCTGGCCCTTGAGGTTGATGAGGGTGTTGTAGGCGGAGATTACCCACAGGATGACGACTACGATGACTATGAGGAATATCCAGGTGGCCATCTTGCACTCCTAGCTTGCGGCAGTGCGCTCGGGCCCGTGGCCCGCTACACGCGTTGGGTCGTCCGTTCGGCAGGCGCGGTCGGCTTCGATCCGCCGGGAATGGAACCGAGTTGGGAAAGGATGCGGCCTACGACGAGCCGCACCGCGTCAGCGGCCTGGCCCTCCAGCTCGGCGTGCCGCGCAAGCAGGTGATCCTCCCTCACGTGCAGCTCGAGCCCGTCAGCCACGGGAACCCTGTGCCACTTGTTCGGGCTCTTGTCGTTACCGGCCTCCGGCCGATCCATGGTCCACGCCCGGAGCGCCTGCCCCGCGCGCCCGCGCGGCACCGCGTCCTCACCCGTGAGCGGAAGGCGGCTGGGCGGTGGGAGATCGGGTCCCAGCGCCGCGGCCACGCGGCGCTCCATCACGTCGCCAGTCGTTTCGGTCAGCTCCGAGCCGATATCGGCGAGCGTGACCCCCTCCATCTGGCGCAGCTTGATCGCGAGTACCTGTAGCAGGTGCCGGTAGGTGTACGTAGCCGCCGTGCCGCGTCCGTCGGGCGGCATCACGAGGCTGCGGGTCACGTAGAAGCGGATGGTCCGCTCGGTGGGGTGCGCACTCGCAGCGGCGTTGATTGGTCGCACTCCGGAAGCATCCAGGATCGCGCCGGCCACGGTGGCCAGGTCCCGCAGGTTCCACGGCGCCAGCTTCCGGTATTCCCGGATATTGAATAGCGGATCCTCCACGCGTCCCCCCGAAGTAGCCATCTGCTAGAGCCCGTTTGCCTCGCGCCGCTCTTCCGCGGCGAGTCGCGTTATGAGGTCCGTGATTTGCTGGATGTCGAACGGCTTGGTGAGAACCGGCAGGTCGTGCAGGTTGAGCCAGTCCTCGTGGTCCTGGGCGTCGGGATCACCGCTCATGACGATTACCCGGTTCGCCAGGTGCGGCCACTGGGTCGCGATCAGGTGGAACAGCGTCTGGCCGGACATGGTCGGCATGCGCAGATCCATGAGCACGGCGTCGACCTGGACGGCGTTCAGCAGCTCGCAGGCCTCCTCGCCGCTCGTCGCCGTGTGCACAGAGTGGCCCATGCGGGTGAGCGCCCGGGACAGGACGCGCCGGATTCCCTCTTCGTCGTCGACGACGAGGATCGTGCGCGCCGTCATGAAGCGCTCGCCAGCGTTCTCACGGGGGCATCCACGGCCGGCGGGAAGAACCGCTCCCGCACCATTCGGATGCCCTCGTCCGGAGTGAGCGACACCCTGAGCTCTCCCGGCGTCCTCCCGAACACTTCCTTGACGTGCTGCGCGAAGGAACGCGCCTTGGAGTAACCCAGCTTGGTGGCCACGTCCTCGACCGTGTAGCCGGGGTCCTGTAGCAGCCGGTGGGCGTACACCACGCGGAATACCATCAGGACCACGCTGGGCGGCGGCAGGTGCGCCTTGGTGAACCAGCGTGCGCAGGTGCGCCGGTCCATGCGGGCCCTGGTGGCGAGGTCGCGCACGGTGTGGAACGCGGCCGGCTCCCGCACGATGGTCTCGATGGCCCACTTGAGCTGGCCCGGGCAGTCCACCAGGAGGTCCGCGATCTCGTCTATGAGGCGCCTCGACAGCGAGCGCGCAGCTTCGTGGACCAGGAGCTCGCCGAGGCGATCCGGATGGTCGTCGTGGCCCGCCACGACCACCTCGCGTACCCCGACACGCCCCAGCCGCAGCAGCACCCCGACCATGCCGGGGGTGAGGTCGGTATAGACGATGAGCGGCAGGGAGGGGAACAGAACCCGAACTCGCTCGATCTCCTGGGACCGCGGTATGCCCTCGAGACCGGGGTCCACGACGGCCATTTCCAGGGGCTCCCTCAGGATGGACTCGACGGCCTCCGACCACGTCCCCGCCCCGAGAAACCGGAAACGGTGACCAGCCGCCCGCTGAAGCTGGGCGGCGAAGGATCTGGGCACGGCCGCTAGAACGAGCATGAATGTCCCAATATCAGCACCTGAAGTCCCCAAAAGGGCCTATCCCGTCCCTGGTCCCCACCCGAATTTGGTGCGACTGATCACTGAGACGCCAGTCGCACTCTACCCCTGGGGGGTTCCATGTCCCGTCGTATTCGTTCTTTTGCTCTCGCCCTCGCCGCCGTCCTGGCCCTCGGTGCTACAGCCTGCGCCAGCGCAACCGCGCCCGCTCTGGCCGATTGCGACGACGGCGGCCGTACCTCGACCTGTCAGTTCGACGACACCGGCCACTCGGGGTCCGGCTGGTAGGCCGCTTGGCCTAGCCCACGGGGGCCAGGTGCTAGCCGCCTAGCGCCAGCGCCTCCAGAGACTCTATCGTAGACTGCAACTCGGGGGCTGGCACCGCCTCCGGGGTTGCCGCCGTGGCCGGTACGGCCTGGTCGCGGCGCTCGCGCGCCTCCTCGAGCATTGCCTCGGCGCGGAACAGGCGCGCCCCCAGCCCGTGCGGCTCAGCCAGCGCAACGGCCCGCTCGATGTGCCTCTCGCCCTCGTCCTGGCGGTCGAACCCCACCAGACCCCGTCCCAACTTCATCTGGTACTCCACCTGCTCGTCCGGTGGCAGCGCGTCGAGATGCCTGTCCAGCTCTCGACGCCCGCGCTCGAACAGCAGGCGGTCCTGCATCAGTGCCCCGAGGTCCATCAGCTCCACGAGCGGGCGGACTCGGGCCTCCGGCGGTGCGTCGTGCTCGAGCACGAGGAGCAGCGCACGCTT
>JAUVTI010000240.1 GCA_030601605.1 Gemmatimonadales bacterium | reverse complement strand
AGAAGTTCCTCCGGCATCAGGGCAATCCGGCCGTCGGGCCTCCGGCTGACACGAGAGGGATCCGTGTCGTCGTAAAACAAATCGACCCATCCCCCTCGCCCAACCAGGTCCTCCCAGAAACTCTCGAAGTCGCTGTGTTCGGGAAGCCACCAGCCCCGCTCTTCCATCTGGCGGTGGTGACGGCGCTCGAACTCGTCACCCAGGATCATGCCTCTGTGAGACGAGAAGAGACCTCGGGCCCGGGCCTTGAGCAGGCTCTCGAACCCGTCGAAAGCGAGGCTGTCGGCGACGCTCCCGCCCAGATCGCGGGCGAGCGCCAGCACTGCATCTCCGGTGTGGATTCCGCCCTCCTGCGGCTCAACCAGGGGACGGCACAGGCCCCACACCGGGTACGGATACGAGCGGGGCGTCGGCGCGTCTTGCCAGCGCTCGTAGGCCAGGAGGTCGGGGAGGATCACATCGGCATAGCCTGACGTCTCATCGAGGAATGGCGAGAAGCTGACGACGAATGGGATTCGATCGAGCGCCTCGCGCCACAGGTCCGGTCGGGTGGACGACTCGAGTGGATTCGCATAGTAGAGAAGAAGAGCCTCGACCAGGGAATCGGAGCTTCCGGCTATGGTCTCCGCGAACTGTAACAGCCGATCGCCCCCGTCGAACGGAACTCCCATCTCGCCGATCGGATCTCGTGCGAGGCCGGCATGGGCCGTGGCATCCAGGATAGGCGCGGGAAGCGGTTCCAACGGCGGCTCATCGCCAAACATGACTCCTCCCGCCCGGCTGATATTGCCCACCAGGACGTTGAGGCTGTGCACGGCGAGGCCCGCGAGGAGCCCATCGGGGGACCGCGTCACGTCTGACCCGCACACGGCCACGGCCGGCTGGGTCCGGGCGCACGCCCTAGCCAGCGAGGTGATTCGCTGCACCGAAACGCCGGTCACGGCCGACACTTCCTCTGTTCGGTAATGGCGCATCACCAGTGATCGATATCCATCCCGTGGCCGACCTAGCGCGTCGGCGAAGTCTTCGAATCCGGAGACGCGTTCTGCCACGAACCGATCGTCAATCAGCTCATCGCGGATCAGTACGTAGGCGATGCCGAGCGCCAGCGCGGCGTGCGTGCCCGGCCGGACGCCCACCCACTCGTGGGCCGCAGCCGCGGTGCGGGAGAACCGTGTGTCCACCTGGACGAACCGCGGACTGCTTCCCTCGTGGGCACCGCGACCTCCGAACGCCGCGAGCGCCTGGATCGGCGACCACCACGATTCGAACAGCGGGGCACCGAACGAGAGCACGAAGCTGGCTCGCTCGAGGTCATAGCCCGGCGCACGCGGGATGCCATGTGCCAGGCTCATGATCGTATCGGTGGCGTCGGCGTACTCGTCGCGCAAATGGTTCGGCGAGCCGAACGCGCGGAGGAACTGGCGCCAGACATCCGCCATCGTGCCGGCGCAATAGCCCGACAACAGGGCCAGCGCCTCCGGCCGCCCCGCGGCACGGATGTCTCTCAGGCGGTCGGCTACTAGTGTGTGCGCTTCATCGTGCGAAATCTCGCGCCACTCACCCGAGCCGCGGGGTCCGACACGCTGCAGCGGCGAGGCCAGCCGCCGGGGGTGGTAGAGCATCTGCACGCCGGCAAGGCCGCGCGAGCAGACCCCTCCGCGACTCACCGGGTGGAGCGGGTTCCCTGTTATCTCGACCAACCGGCCATCCACGACGCGGCCACGAATCCCGCACCGCGCCGGACAGACAAGGCAGGCGGACGTGATCCGATCCTCCAGCCCCGGCTCCCACCCGGTCTCCTCCTGATCCGGCGCCGTCCAGAAGACAGCCTGTGGCCTGGAGAGGGCGAGCGCCGCGCCGGCCACGCCGGCCGTCAAGACAAACTCGCGTCGGGTCGGACTCATGGGTGCGTATTCTCCTTCAGCGGTGGCAAGCGTTGCAGTCCAGCGTCTGCCCGCGCTCGCGGTGGCAGTCCATGCAGGAGTCCATGGACACCCTCACGAGAGCTCGATCGGGCGGGCGCTCCGTCTCAGCGATCGCGCCGTGGCAGTTCGAGCATTCCAGCTCGGCGATTCCCACATGTCGGCGGTGCGTGTAGAACACGTGGTCTGGAAGGCGGAACAGCTTGTTGAAGCGCAGCGGGTCACCTGCCTCGAGGAGCTCGGTCACCCTGGCCGCCTCAGCCGAGTCTCCCTGTGGCGCTCGATGACACATCGAGCACGTCCCGGCGTCAGGCAGGCCTGCGTGCGCTCCGGTGCGCACATACTTGTGGCAGAAGTCGCACGCCAGTCCCAGCTCGCCGGTGTGCAGCAGGTGGTTGAACGCGATCGGCTGCGGTACTGCGGGACCTCGCCTGACGGTCACGAGAACGGCCAGGACCGCCAGGAGCACCATGCTCGCGAGAAGAATGAGGAATCGAAGGCGCCGGCTTACCAGGATCGGAACGCGGCGCTTGGAGATCAATCGGCCGCTCCGCTCGACTCGTCGTCAGGGGCCTCGCTGAGCGTGCGCACGTACGCGGCGACTGCCTCGAGTTCCTCCGG
>JAUVTI010000254.1 GCA_030601605.1 Gemmatimonadales bacterium | reverse complement strand
CGGCCGTCCAAACCTCTCCCATCCCGCCTTCACCCAGCAGCCTCACCAGGCGGTAGCTCCCCATCGCCCGCGCCTCGCCAACCTGGCGGCTCAAGCCGCGCAGCGTATACGCGGGGATGAGGGCCAGCGCTACGCATACGTAGTTCCAGTAGTACGCCTCGAACCGTTGCATGGGCGGCGGAACCGTGCGGCCCACCAGCCCGGCGAGGTAGATCCCCAGGGGATCCATGGATGCCACCACAAACGAAGTGACCAGGACCTTGCCCGGGGTGTTGGGCACGATCACCGGAAACAGCAGGATGATCAGGCAGAGCCCGGACATGCCGGCCTGTGGAACACGCACGGGTTCGGTCAGCAGTTTGAGGAGAACCCCAACGAGCACGGCCAGCGCGATCTCGTACAGCAGCCCGAAGTCGAGCATGCGCTCGGAGGGGAGCACTTCGTAGTACGCCAGGAAGAAGACGCCGAGCGAGAGCAGCAGGCCGGCGAACACGGCGATGTCCACGGGCCCGGGGGGCTCGCCGATCTGCGGACCGCCGATCAGCGGCAGGACGGTGAACACCAACAGATTCGCGGCAATCGCGCCCGCCATCAGGAGCCCGATGAGCCCCAGGCGGTGCGACGCGCTCTCGAGAATGTCCTTGGGGATCTCCGCCGACCGGCCGGAGTCGGTCGTGGGCCGGGCCTGTATCCTGACCTGGGTCATGTCGGCGCCGGGATACCGCGCGCTCAGTACCTGAGCAGCGACGCCGCCCAGGTGAAGCCCGAGCCGAACGACGCCAGGCACAGCAGGCTGCCGCGCTGCACCGTTCCGTCGGCAACGGCTTCGCTCAGCGCGATCGGGATGCTCGCAGCAGTGGTGTTGCCGTACTTCGCGATGTTGCTGAACACCTTCTCGTCGGGCAGGCCGAGCCGCTTGCGCACGACCTCGGTGATGCGCTCGTTGGCCTGGTGGGGAATCACGAGGTCCACGTCCTCCGGCGTGAAGCCCTGGCTCTCGAGCACCTCGACTATCACGGCCGGGAACTTGGTCACGGCGTGCTTGAACACCTCACGCCCGTTCATGTGCGGGTGGGTCGCTCCCTCGTCGATCATCTCTTTCGTGATCCACGGAGTCGTGGCCGCGCCGGGTCTTGGCAGGCAGAGCACCTCGGCGTAGCGGCCGTCCGAGTGCAGATGATGCCACAGGAAATGGCTGCCGTCCGAGCCGTCGGTCACCTCGAGGCAGGCGGCCCCCGCCCCGTCCCCGAAGAGAACCGCCGTGTCGCGGCCCTCCGAGTCCATGCGCAACCCGGCCGAGTGCTTCTCC
Organism: Gemmatimonadales bacterium; assembly: GCA_030601605.1. Taxonomy (GTDB): domain Bacteria; phylum Gemmatimonadota; class Gemmatimonadetes; order Gemmatimonadales; family GWC2-71-9; genus WVYX01. The sequence continues at coordinate 428 of JAUVTI010000254.1, read as the reverse complement.
GCGCCCACGACGAGCACCCGGTCGAACATCCCCATGCGAATGTAGGCGTCAGCCGCCGAAATACCGTACACGAAGCCGGTGCACTGATTGCGCACGTCCAGTGCGCCCACGTCCCGGAGCCCCAGCTTCCGCTGCAGCAGAACGCCGTTGCCGGGAAAGTACATGTCGGGCGAGAGGGTGGCGAAGATCACGAAGTCGACGTCCTCCGGCTTCCACCCGGCATGCTCCATCGAGGCCTTGGCGGCCTCGACCGCAAGATCGGTGCAGCCGACGTCGGCCTCCGCGAAGCGGCGCTCCGAAATGCCGGACCGCTCGCGGATCCACTCGTCGGTCGTATCCATCAGCTTCTCCAGATCGTGGTTGGTCACCACACGATCCGGGACGTAGTGACCGATACCTGCAATTCGTGCGAAGCGCGTCATCAACCT
>JAUVTI010000131.1 GCA_030601605.1 Gemmatimonadales bacterium | reverse complement strand
TGTCGCGCTCCTACGTGGTGACCCTCTCACTGCTCGTCCTCATCGGCCTCTCCTTCGTCACCACCACCGCGCTCAGCAACACGCTGTTGCAGACGATCGCTCCGGACGAGCTCAGGGGCAGGGTGATCTCGTTCTACGCATTCGCTTTCGTGGGGTTCGCGCCGTTCGGGGCGCTGCTTGCGGGAGCAATCGCCGAGCGGTTCGGGGCTACGCCTGCGCTGGTTCTGGGGGGTCTCGTGAGTACGGTGGCCGTGCTGCTGGGCGTGATGCGCTCACCGGTGCTGCGGGAGATGCGCTAGCCGGCTAGCTGCACCATCCGCGCGCCCGCGCCGCCTCGATGATCAAGCCAGCGCACTGCTCGTAGGTGAAGACTCCGGTGTTGAGCGCCAGGTGGTAATTGCTGGCGTCCTCCCAGTGCCGGTCGTAGTAGGTCTTCACGTAGCGGCGCCGGCCTCCGTCGATCTCGTCCACCGCCTGCTCCGCGTCCCCGCGCTCGACCTTCAGGCGGCGCATCGTGGCATCGACCCGTAGCTCGCGCGGCGCCACCACATACACGTGCAGCGTGTCCTCATGCTGCGCGAGGTGAGCCTGCGCCCCGCGGCCCACCAGGATCAACTGGCGCTCCTCCTGCACGGCCTGATTGATCACGGCCTCCGTGGCGCGCACCAGATCGGCCTCGCTGCCGAAGCGGGGCTCCGGGGGCTCGCCCGTCGCGACGAACACCTCGGGCGAGGAGATCGCCAGCGCCCGCGCCAGGCGCTCCGCCAGTCCCGGTACCCGCTCCTCGCGCTGCGCTACCTCGTCGGGTGTGAGCCCCGCTCTCTCAGCCACGCGGTCCACGAACTCGTTGTCCACGAGTTGCCAGCCGAGGCGCTCGGCCACCAACCGCGCGATGTCGGAGCCGCCCGAGGCGTACTGCCGGGAGATCGTGATTACGGGCATCAGAGAGCCAGGTTGCCGCCCAGTCCCGTGCCGTAACCCGGCGGCCGGTCAATGCGCATGCGCGAGTACCCCAGCTCGTCACTGCGTGAGATGCGGCGGTGGGCGACGAGTCCCTCGAGTATCAGCTCGCACGCCGCCACGATGGTCGCCGGGTCCTTGCCGGGCGCCAGCCCCGCCAGCTTCACGGCGTCGAGCAGGCCCGGCACGGTGGAGAAGCCCTTGAGCACGATGTCGGAGCGTTCGTTGGGCGCGACCTTGAGGGCGCCGCCCTCGTCGAACCACTCGACGACCGCATCGCAGTCCAGGCCGCCCAGCCGCGCGTCGAACGTCTCACCGGCCGCGCGCCGCACGAGGTCCCTGGCGATCGTCTCGGCGCCCTGCAGCTCTCCCTCGTACTCCAGCTCGATCTTGCCGGTGATCGCCGGCAGCGCGCCGTAGATGTCGGAGATGCGCGGCACGACACGCTTTTCCTTCGTCATTATGCAGCGCTGCTCCGCGCTCGAGATCACGTTCTCCAGCACCGAGATGGGGAGCCTCTGACTCACGCCGGAGGTCCCGTCCACCCGCTTGTCGCTGCGCGCCTCGAATGCGATGCGCTCGACGACCTCCTTGATGAAACCCGGCACGTCGAGGGGCCTGCCGTCCCGCTCGGTCCACGCCTCCTGTTCGGTGATCTCCATGCCGTGCTCTACAGTGGGCGGGTAGTGCGTGAGGATCTCGCTCCCGATCCTGTCCTTGAGCGGCGTGATGATCTTGCCGCGCGCGGTGTAGTCCTCCGGGTTCGCGGAAAAGACGAGCAGCACGTCCAGAGCGAGGCGGATGGGGTAGCCTTTGATCTGGACGTCACCTTCCTGCATGATGTTGAACAACCCCACCTGGATCTTGCCGGCGAGGTCGGGCAGCTCGTTGATGGAGAAGATGCCGCGGTTCGAGCGCGGCAGCAGTCCGTAGTGGATGGTGAGCTCGTCCGACAGGAGGTGGCCGCCGCGCGCGGCCTTGATCGGATCCAGGTCGCCGATCATGTCGGCGATGGTCACGTCGGGGGTGGCCAGCTTCTCCACGTAGCGGCGGTGCCGCGGGATCCACTCTATCGGGGTCCGGTCTCCGTGCTCCTCCAACAACTGCCGGCCGTACTTGGAGATGGGGTGGAACGGATTGTCGTTCACCTCGCTCCCGGCGAGGATGGGGATCTCCTCGTCGAGCAACGTAGCCAGCGAGCGCAGGATGCGGCTTTTCGCCTGACCCCTCAGGCCGAGCAGGATGAAGTTGTGCCGCGCCAGAACGGCGTTGATCACCTGCGGCACCACGGAGTCCTCGAACCCGACTATCCCGGGGAAGATCTCCTTCTCCGCCTCGAGCATGCAGATGAGGTTGTGCCGCATCTCGTCCTTGACGGAGCGGAGATGCATCCGGGGCTCGCCCCACTCGGTGTTCCTGAGGTCGGCCAGGGTCGCGGGTTGGGTCACGGTGCTCCTGTCTGAGTGTTGACTACCATATACCCCCTGCGGCAGGCCCCATTCAACCCCCCAGCCCGATGTCCACCAGGCGCACGGCGGCCACGCCCCAGGCCGCGAGCGGGACCAGCACCCCCTTGGGGACGGGGTGCGCCTCCTGCCCGGTGTCACGCTCGATGAAATCCACGATGCGCGCGGCGCCGAACGTGAGGAGGCCGGTGCCGAGAGAGACGTAGCGGCTCGAGCCCATCAGCTCCTGCACGTAGACGACGACGCCGTTTCCGTCGTCGGCGGGCTTGATGCCGATAATGGCCACGCCTGGCTGATCCACGTACAGCAGCGCGTCGTGGCGCGGAAGGCGTCCGTCGGGGTTGGCGCGCACCGCCGTGGCCACCAGCGGCTCCGCACCCCATCCGAAGCGCGTTGCCGCTGGCGGGCCCACGGGCGTTGTGGTGACCTCGAAGCGGTACCGTGACCGGCCGTTCGGAGCGTAGCTCACCAGCGTGCCGTCGGCATGGACGGACGCATACGGCGCATCGTGGCCCCGGAACAGGACGTTCCCAGCCCGGGACGACAGCGTGATCCAGCGCAGGTGTGTGAGGCGATCCACCGGCGCGTTGGCCTCCTCGTGGCCGGCCGGGACCTCCCAGGCGACGCGCGCATCGGTTGTGTCGAAACCGAACACGTACTCCATGGGGCGCCGGCCCAGCACGACGGCGTCGTTCTCGACGTCCACCCACGGCATGCCGTCGTGCAGCGTGACGGTAGTGGTGAAGTGCCCCCGCGCCGGCGACCAGCGCCGCGCGATCAGGCGGGTGCCCACCCCGGGAATGGACTGGCGCGAGAGCTTGTCCACTATCGCTCCGGGCACGGCGTTGAGGCCGTTGCCGGAGGAGCGCACCCACTCGTGTCCGTCCTCACGCGTGACCATGGACGTGATCGCCCCCGAGCGCGGGTCGAGCTCGAGACGCAGGTGCTCGCCCACCAGCTCCGTAACCGGTCCCGACACCGGCTTGGCGCTCTGGGCCCCGCCCCAGGGGTCGGGCGCGTCCACCAGAAACGCGTAGCCCCACCCCGGCACGTCCGTCACCATGCGTTCCGAGCCGTCGGGCATCGTGGTCACTCCCGTGCGGTGGAACGGCGTGGGGTTGAAGACCAGCGTTCCCGGCAGCGCGGTCGTGATGTGGCGCGCCACGGTCTGGAGCCCGGCCTCCGGGGCGGATCCGGGATCCAGCAGCGCGGCGACCGGACGGGTAGCCGTGGCGACGCGCGTGTTGTACGCCGCCCTCCGTGACTCGGCGATCGCGGTGAGTGTGGCCAGGTCCGGCAACCGGGGTACCGACCGGAAGGCCGGTCGGCTCCCTCGGCCAAGGGCTTCGGGCAGGTCGTCCGCGGGGCCGATCACGATGTGGGGGTACGCAAACCGCTGGTTCCACTCCCGCACCGCGGCCAGCATTGTGGCGAGCGGCGCCTCTGTGTCCGTCCCGAGCACGAACGTGACGCCGTCCTCGCCTCCGGGCGAGAGAAGCAGCGGCGTGGTCTCGAGCCAGCGCTCCACTCGGCGCGTCATTTCGCCCTGCGACTCCGTGAACCCGAGTGAGCGCGGCGCGCCGCCGGGTGGAATCGCGACGGTGATGACGCGGGAGCCGTCCGGTCCACCGAGCCACCCGATCGCGTCGTCGCCGCTCTCCCAGGGCCGCGCGACGTAGCGCACACCGGATCCCGCAAGGGCCAGCACTGACGTGGACGTGATGCCCTCCCGCTCGGGATCCACCGCAACCGGACTCACTCTGACTCCGAGCCGGGTCTCGAGTGACCGGGCCGGAAGGGCCATGCGCAGGAACGGCAAGTGGTCGTCCGTCGCCAGCGACGCGGCGTTCGCCAGTGGATTGCCGACCACCCTGGCTTCGGAGAGCATTGCCGAGTGCACGGCCCGGTTCATCGGCGTCATCGCGTCGAGCGCATCGCACAGGCGCTCCGGGTCCGCCACCGTGAGCCAGTAGACCGTCCAGCGCCGCTTGGGCCGCAGGCTGTGGTTCGAGCGGAAGACGCCGCGCACGCCCGGCGACTCCAGCTCGCATTGCACGCCGGTCTGCCGCTCGATGGGAAGCCACAGCTCACCGTAGAGGACGTCGCCCGAGCGGATCACCCCTGCGGTGCCCAGCAGGCGCCGCCGCGCGTCGTAGACGCGGAGGCGTCCCGCCGGCGCATCGACACCGAAGACGAAGAAGCGCACCAGAGTGAGGCGCCCGTCGGGATTGGCGCGGAAGATGGTCGGCTCGGCCTCGATCCTGGGGCTGGCGTGCTGGAGCCGTGCGAACCCGGGGACCGCGACGGCGCCCGCGACGGTGCGCGACATGGTCGACAGGAATGCCCGCCGGTCGGTCATGCGCGGCTCACGCTCCGTTGCGACTGGTATGTTCGGGTTTCCCGGTGCACGTCCATTGACTCGTGGCTGTATCCCACCTTTAAGTTACAGACAAGGGGAATGATGCTCATGAAGAAGCGTTGGCTCGCCGCGCTCGCGTTGCTCGCCCTGTGTGCATGTGCCGGAGAGAGGGAAGCTCCGCCGGCTGAAGAGGCGGAGGTTGCCGCTCCCGCGGACACGGCTGCGGTGGTCGATACCATGCCCGCCGACACAGTGATGGTGCGCGACACCGCGGACATGACGCAGTAGCCCACTCGGCCATACCGCAGGGTTCGCTGCACTCGGAAATGCGCGTCGCGAGGATTGGACGTGGCGGGAGGAGAGCGCCCTACTCGTCCGACTCGAGCGTGAAGAACCGGGGCAGCGGCTCCTCGTAGTCCCTGGGAACGTAGTCGCCGCTGGGCGTGTGTACCTCGTACGTCCCCTGATACTCGCCGCGCGCCACCCGGTTCAGCATCTCCACCATGCGGTCGATGTCATCCGTGTTGCTGTAGCAGCCCAAGCTGGCGCGCACCAGTCCGGGCATGTCCGTCTTGTCTCCACTCAGCACGCGGCTCTTCCATGCATCGCGCTCGCTCTCGGGGAGCTGCAGGAGGTGCACCACGTAGGGATGCGCGCAGAAGCAGCCGCTGCGCACACCTACGCCGCCCTCATAGCCAAGCACGGCGGCCACGAGATAGTGGTTCACGCCCTCGATGTTGAAGGGGATCACTCCGACCCGTTGGTCGCTCTTGGCTGGGTCGGTCTCACCGAACACGCGGATGCCGGGAACCTCGCGCAATCGCTCGAGCATGTATGCGGTGAGGTGCGCCTCGTGGGCCGCCACGTTGTCCATCCCCACCTGCATCAGGATCTGCGCCGCCTTGGCCATCGCCATCG
>JAUVTI010000102.1 GCA_030601605.1 Gemmatimonadales bacterium | reverse complement strand
GCCACCCTCGAGGAAGTACCCCGTGAGCGCCGTCTCGGGAAACACGATCAGTCCGGGCGGGTCATCGAGTCCCGCGGCCTGCGCGAACACCCCGCCCACCCGCCTCAGATTCTCGGCGTAGTCGCCCTTCTGGGGCACGAGCTGGGCAATCAGGAGGCGGAGGTCCGGCATGGTGTGAAGATAGTTGGGCGCCGGGAGGGACGGTAAGAGAAGCGCCCGGCCGGGGCCGGGCGCTAAACCACCTCACGTCCCACCGCCACGAAGGAACCGCGACGCGGAGTGAGATCGGGTGCGCGAATCGAAGCTCCTAGGAGAACACTATCATGTTGTAGAGATGCGCGAGGATCCAGGCATATCCCATAACGACGAACCCCAGCTTCAAGAGCAGCAGCACACGCTCCGGCGATCCGTGAAGCGCATAGCGCCATCCCTTGACCACCACCGAATCGTCGACGGAGAGTGTCCCGCCGCGGGCGGTCACGACGACCCTGAGGGCGGCTTCGAGCATATCCGTCGCCAGCGCGCAGACCACGAAGAACGCCGCGATGGCCAGCTGGATCGTCAGCTCGGCCCCGAAGGGACCCGCCTGCCGGAACGCCCACACGCAGGCGATTCCTGCGAACGCCAGGTAGCGCACGTTGTCGCTGAAAGACTTGATCTGCCTGGCGACGTCCTGGGCAACGTCGCCCCGGGGAGACAGTGCCGAGACGTGATCGTGGACCACGGATTCTCCTCTCTCTGTTCCTTACTCCGAATCGCGCGTCAGTGGTCGACCGGACGCCGGCGGAGGTCCGGTATGGTGTGAAGATAGTTGGGGGTGGGGAGGGACGGTAAGAGAAGCGCCCGGCCGGGGCCCGGCGCCGAGAGCTAGAAGCTCACCGCCGGCACGAACAGCGACCTGCCGAATTTTTCCCACCCGTGCGCGCCGATCGCCCGCTGGGTCTCCTCGGACAGCAGATAGTCGCGCAGCGCCCGCGCGCCTTCTTCGTTGAGCCACTCGAACCGGGCGGGATTTGCCAGCAGCACGTGGTAGGGGTTGGCCAGCAGCGTGTCTCCCTCGACCAGGATCTCGAGATCGAGCGGGTACTTGTGGGACAGCAGAGTGCCGATGTCCGTGAGGGTGTAGGCCCCGAGCTGGTTCGCGATCTGCAGCGTGGCGCTCATTCCCTGTCCTGACTCGCGGTACCAGGGTCGGCCGGGTCCGACGCCGGCCAGCTGCCACAGGCCGCGTTCCTTCACGTGAGTGCCGGAGCGGTCGGCGCGCGACACGAAGAGTGCCTCGTAGGCGACGATGGCTTGCAGCGCGGCGATTGCTCCGAGCCCGCGCACGCCGGCCGGATCGTTCCCCGCTCCGACCAACACGAACTCGTTGTGCATCAGCGCGTCGCGCGACGTCGCATAGCCCTGCTGCACGAACTCCAGCTCTTCTTCGGGGGCGTGCAGGATGAGGATGTCGGCCTCTCCCTGGCGGCCCAGCGCCAACGCCTGCCCCGAGCCGACGGCGATCACCTTCACCCGATAGCCGCTCTCCCGCTCGAACGCGGGGAGAATCGCCTCCAGCAGCCCCGCGTCGCGCACCGATGTGGTGGTCGCGAGCACGATCTCGCGATCCGCGGGAGTCTGCGCGCAGAGCGGCAGCACGGTGAGTAACGAAAAAGAGGCGAGCACTCCGACTCGCCTCCACCCCCGTGTCACCATCGCGAAGCCCGCTGCTACCCGTATGTCAGGGCCCAAGGTCCGCCGCCGAGGTGGGAAGCGGATTCGGCTGGGAGTCCACCGGTACCGGTATCGGGTCGCGCGGGCGGGCGTCGCCACTCGAGTCGCCAATCCACCTCCCCAGCGCAACCGCGACCAGTATCAGAATCACCACGAGGAGAACCCGCAGGATCTGCCGGCGCACGTTGGGCGCCAGCCGGCGGCGCAGCTCCACCACCTCCTGGCGCAGCTTGCCCTTCTCGGCCGCTTTCTCGACGGCCTGCACGAGGTGCGACATATCGATGGGCTTGGTGAGGAAGTTCTCCGCGCCGAGCCGCATGGACTCCACCGCCGACTCCACGTCGCCATAGGCGGTGAGCATTATGACCATCGCCTTCTTCTGGCGCAGGCCCGAGAGCACCTCCAGGCCGTTCATCTCGGGCATGTACAGGTCGAGCACCGTCACGTCGGGTTGCACCTTGTTCCAGGTTGCAATGCCCTTCTTGCCGGACGGGGCGCGGTGCACGTCGTGACCGAGCCGCTCGAAGTAGTCCCCGAGCGTGCGTAGGACGTCTGGATCGTCGTCGATGAACAGCACCTTGACTGGCGCCACGAGCCTCCTCCGGGCAGGTCGATCTAATTAGAAGAGTTCAGCTTGCTCGCGCAATGCCTCGGGAGCAACCGGTTCTTGTCCGACGAGCTCCTGGAATTGGCGCACGCTGTGCGGTGCGTGTCCCTCGAAGTGATTGCTGAAGTAGCCGTAGATGGTGGAGACGCGCGTGCGCAGCTTGTCCACGACTCCGGTCCAGAAGTCGAACTCGCTCTCGCGGTCCACCTGCGGGTACGACAAGTCGCTGAGGCGGCGTCCCACCCCCAGCCAGCGCAGGTAGGCGAAATCGGTGGTGGGCTCGATGGCCAGCTCCGCCATCATGTCACGCGGGATCCAACGGCCGTCAACCAGTGCGAGCGCGACATCGTGCGACTTCAGCAGCTCGCCCACGGCCGGCGTCATCCAGCCGGGGTGCCGGAACTCGATGGCCCAGCGGTGTCCGCCGGGGAGGCTCTCGAGGAACTTCTGGAGCACCGTCTGGTTCCCGCCCGAGGGGCGGAATGCGGGACTGAGCTGGATCAACAGTGGTCCGAGGCGCTCCTTCAGCGGCGCGACCCGATCCACGAACCGCCGCACGATGCGCTGCGTGTCCTCGAGGCGCCGCTCGTGCGTGATCTCCTGGGGCAGCTTCAGCGCGAACTTGAAGTGCGCCGGCACGCTCTTGCTCCAGCTCGCCACCGACGGGTCGGACGGCAAACCGTAGGCTGTCGAGTCCACCTCCACGGTGGAGAACCCACGGCTGTACACGGCGAGCATTCCCGACGGCTTGGTGCCCACGGGGTAGAACGGGCTGACCCACGCCCCGTAGTTCCAGCCCTGCGTTCCCAGCAGAACTTCGGCGCTCACGTCGTTCCCTCTCTCACGAGCGCTCGCTCTCGGCGGCCCGCCGCTGCCAGTACATGCGCATCTCCGTGATCTCGCCCCCCTCCGTCTCGCAGAACAGCGCACCGCGTACGTCCATCGGATGTCCGGTACGCCGCCTGCGGAACGTGCACTTGAACTCGGCCGCGAACCAAGGGCCCGCTACGTGGATCTCGCCGGAGCGAAAAGAGACTTCCGACTGTTCGTGGGGGATGTCCTTCCAGTACTCGGCCACGGCGTCCCGGCCCACGACGGGGCTTCCGTGGAGGTCCGGAACGAACACTCCCGTCTCAGCGAAGACCGCGGCCATCTCGGCGGCGTCTCCGCTCTCCCAGGCCTTGCCGAACCGCTCGAGGAGGCCCTCAAACTCCGCCTTGTCCCCAGTGCTCATTCGCCCCCGAACTCGCTGTAGAACGGCTTTGGGAAGCTCATCGCGCTCAGGCTCCGAATGGGTCGGACGCTCCCAGCTAACATATCTTACGCAAGGATGACCGCCAGCCGCCCGCCCGTTTCCATTCTGATCGACACCGACCCCGGCATCGACGATGTCGTGGCCCTGTCCCTGGCCGCGCGATCGCCGGAGCTGCACGTGGCGGGGATCACCACCACCTACGGGAACGCGACGCTCGCAGCCGCGACCCGCAACGCCAGCGCCGTCCTGGCGCTGCTCGAGAAGCCGATCCCGATATACCCGGGCTCCGACCGACCGCTCGAGCGGCCGCTGGTGACCGCGCCCGACACGCACGGGCCGACGGGTGTTGGCTACGCCCCGGTGGGCGGGGAGGAGCTGGTGACCCCGAACCCGACGGTGCTGCTCGGCCTGCTGGAGTGGTCCGAACAGCCCGTGACGCTCGTGACCCTGGGACCGCTCACCAACCTGGCTCATGCCCTCTCGGTGGGCCCCGATCTGGTGCGCAGCAGGGTGCGGCGCCACATCGGGATGTTCGGGAGCCTCCACGAGCAGGGGAACACGAATCGGTGGGCCGACTTCAACGCCTGGGCCGACCCCGAGGCCGTGGACATCGTGCTCCGCGCCGGCCTGCCCACCGTCATGGTGGGGCTCGACGTCACGCGCCGCATGGAGCTGTCGGCCGCCCAGGTCGAACACCTGGCGACGTCGAGCGATCCGCTGATCGCGTGGCTCGCAAAGGCACTGCGGTTCTACGGGCGCAACGGATGCGTCGTGCACGACGTGCTGCCGCTGGGAGAGCTCATCGAGCCGGACCTGCTCACTCTGGCGCAAGTCAGCCTCGCCGTGAACCTTGAGGAGGGCGTGCACCGGGGGCACACGATGGAGAGCCCGGCGGGAACCCCGAGTCAGGTGGCGCTCGACGTGGACATGGCGCGCATGCGCGCGCTGCTCGCACGGGTGTTCGGGGAGGAGCTCCAATGGCAATAGAGAAGACACCGTTGACGACTGGCCAGGTGCGCGTGGCGGTCGTGGGGGCCGGCGACGTGGGCCGAGGTTGGGCCGCGCTCTGCGTGGCCCAGGGGTGGCCGGTCTCCATGTACGACCGGCGGGCGGCGATAGTGGAGGACGCGTGCGATGAGGCGACTCGGCGCGCCAGGTCCCTCTCCCTGCTGCGGCGCGCCGACACCGATACGGTCGAGGCCGGGATCAGGCAGCTCACCCGGGCGCGCAGCATGCTCCAGGCGTGCAGCGACGCGCAGTGGGTAATCGAATCCGGCCCCGAGGATCTCAATACCAAGCAGCAGATCTTCGAGGCCATCGAGTCGAGCGCCGGCAAGGCAAAGGCCATCACCAGCTCCACCAGCGGGCTCGCCGCGAGCGCAATCGCTGCGCGCTGCATCAGGCGCGACCGCTGCTTCATCGTGCATCCCATGAACCCGCCCGAGCTCATTCCATTGGTCGAGATCGTGCCGGGGCCTGAGACCACCCCCGGAACCGTCGAGCTGACCAAAGGATGGCTGCGCGCCCTGGGACGGGTGCCGGTCGTAATCAGGAAACAAGTGCCGGGCGCCGTGGCCAACCGCATCGCAGCAGCCGTGTGGCGCGAGGCGATCGATCTGGTGCTGAACGGCGTCATCGACGTGGACGATCTCGATCGAGCGGTATCGGTGGGCCCCGCTCTCGGCTGGGCGGCCGCCGGACCGCACCTCACCTATCACCTCGGGGCCGGAGAGCGTGGCGTCGCCGGGTTCCTGCAGCACCTGCTCACTACGTTCGAGGCCGTCTGGGAAGATCTTCCAACCTGGTCCAAGCTCGAGCCGGAGGAGCAGCGGCGGCTGGTCGTCAAGATCGAGCAGGCCTACAAAGAGCAGGTCGGCGTGATCCGACCGGCTCGAGACAAGCGCCTGGCGGGCATCCTCTGGGGGCTCGAGCGGGCCAAGGAATTGTAGGGGGCTCCTACCCCACCGCCCCCTCCAACACCACGCAGCTCAGGTTCTCGGCGAGCTCGTGCCCGATCACCTGATCCCTCTCCTTGGCATGCTGGCCGGCGAGACGGATTGCGGTCGGGCCCTTGAACGGCTGGCGGCCGATCACCTCGAACGCGACCCCCACCCTGAGCCCCAGCGATGCCATGAAGCGCAGCAGCTCGGGATCCCGGTCGCTCACCATCCTGAGCTCGGCCATGCTGCCGACCGGCACGTCGATGAGCGGCACGAGAGCCTCCTGCTCGTCGATCTCGCCGTCCTTGGTCGGGATTGGTGCACCGTGCGGGTCGTGGCGCGGGTAGCCAAGCGCCATCGCCATGCGCTCGATCAGCCCGTCGCTGACGGCATGCTCCATCCGCTCGGCTTCGTCGTGCACCGAGTCCCAGTCGTAGCCCAGCTTGGTGGTGAGATAGGTCTCCAGGATGCGGTGGCGCCGCACCATCTTGAGCGCAGTGCGCCGCCCCGCGCGGGTGAGCTGCACGCCGCGGTATGGTGCGTGCTCGAGCAGGCCCGACTCGGAGAGCCGCTTCACCATCCCGCTCACCGACGGTGGCGCCACTCCGAGGGCATCGGCGATCGCGCTGGTCTGCGCCGGTCCCCCCTCCGACTCCAATTCGTAGATGGCCTTGAGGTAGTCCTCGGTGGAGCGACTGTACCCGGGTGACTTGCGGTCTGCACTCATCCTGGCTGCTCGGCAGGAGGTTTCGAAGCACACGAACTAAAAAGTTAAGCGCGCCTAAATTTAGTATTACCCAGCGGGGGCGGCAACTGTCGGTGGGTCCCGGAGCGCCGCTTCAGGTCACTAAGTTGAAGAAGCGACTGAGGATACGGTGGGTCATCCCCCACACGACATGAGGGCCGATCAGGTAGGCGGGGACGTCGCCTTCGAAGCCCCGCACCGACACCGCGGTCTTGCCTGCGGTGCCCGGGAGCCCGTTCAGCGAGGTCCAAAGGTGAAGCGCCACCTCCCGACTGGGCCGTACCTCGGGCCTGTGCTCCAGGCCGAACACGAAGGGCCGGACCATGATCGGAGGGAGCACCCGGGTCACCGGCGCCAGGTCGTCCAGCTCTCCCAGCACCGCGCCTGGCGGCAGCGCGATCGACGTCTCTTCGCGCGTCTCCCTGATGGCCGTCGCGAGCAGATCCTCGTCGTCGTCTTCGCGGCGTCCGCCGGGCAGCGCCATCTGTCCCGACCAGGGGTCGCCTTCTTCTTCGGCGCGCTTGATGAACAGGAGCTCGAGCTCACCGTTCTCGTCCGGAGCGAGCACGATCGCCACCGCCGCCTCGATGAGGCCCGGTCCGGTCGCGCGCTTGGGTGAGTGACCCGTGAGGCTCGTGCGTAACGCCTCGAACGTATCCTGGCTCACGGACAATCCGGCTCTAGTAATGCAAACTGCAAGTGCACCACACGCGCAAAGCGCGTCACGAATCGTTACTCAGAGGTGAACGCATCATGGCAACGCGGAGTAAGCTATTGCGCTCGTCCTTATATTGCGTGCGGGCGGATGCCGCCCGACTGATACGGCTACTCTCACGGGAGGTACCTATCAGAGCCTTTGGTGTCGGACTCCTTGCTTTGGCCACCGTGGCCGTGGCGACGGCAGCCAG
>JAUVTI010000041.1 GCA_030601605.1 Gemmatimonadales bacterium | reverse complement strand
CGACAAGAGCGCATACAAGGGCTCGGGCGGCCTGCACGGCGTGGGTGTCTCCGTGGTGAATGCGCTCTCCGAGCGGCTCGACGTCTGGGTGTGGCGCGACGGCAGCGAGCACCACATGGCCTTCGAGCGCGGAAAGACGATAGAGCAGCTCAAGGCCGGCAAGCAGGTCAACGAGAAGACCGGTACGAGGGTCACGTTCCGGCCCGACACCGAGATCTTCACCGAGCTGGAGTTCGACCGCGGCACCATCGCCCACCGGCTGCGCGAGCTGGCGTTCCTCAACTCGGGCATCCGCCTCCGGCTCACGGACGAGCGCGCAGAGGAGCCCGTAACCGAGACCTTCCTCTACAACAAGGGAATCGTGGAGTTCGTGCACTTCCTGCGTGGCAACCGCAAGGCGCTGCACACGAAGGCGTTCCACAGCGCAACGGTCAAAGACGATGTGGAGATCGACATCGCGTTACAGTGGGACAGCGGCTACCAGGAGAACGTCTTCACCTTCGTGAACAACATCAACACTCACGAAGGCGGCACGCACCTCACCGGCTTCAAGGCCGCGCTGACCCGATGCGTCAACGAGGTCGCGAAGAACAAGGGAATGTTCAAGAAGGAGTCGGTCACGCTGAGCGGCGACGACGTGCGCGAGGGCCTCACGGCGGTGCTCCACGTCAAGGTCAAGGAGCCTCAGTTCGAGGGACAGACCAAGACCAAGCTGGGCAACTCCGAAGTCGAGGGGATCGTCAAGACGGTCGTGTACGAGCACCTCGGCAACTTCCTGATGGAGACGCCGGCGGCAGCGCGGGCGGTGATCGACAAGGCGCTCTCCGCCGCGCGGGCCCGCGAGGCGGCGCGCAAGGCGCGCGAGCTGGTGCGCAAGAAGAGCGCGCTCGAGGGTGGCGTGCTGCCTGGCAAGCTGGCCGACTGCTCGCTCACCGACCCGACGATGTGCGAGCTGTACATAGTGGAGGGCGACAGCGCCGGCGGCTCCGCCAAGCAGGGCCGCGACCGCTCGTTCCAGGCCATCCTCCCGCTCAGGGGGAAGATCCTCAACGTGCAGAAGGCGCGGGTGGACAAGATCTTCTCAAACGAGGAGATCCGCGCCATCGTGACGGCCATCGGGACGGGCGTGGGCGAAGACGACTTCAACCTGGACGAGGCGCGCTACCACAAGATCATCATCATGACCGACGCCGATGTGGACGGCGCACACATCCGCACGCTGCTGCTCACCTTCTTCTACAACCAGATGCGGCCGCTGATCGAGGCGGGCTACGTGTACATCGCGCAGCCGCCGCTGTACCGGGTCGCGAAGGGCAAGGAAGAGTTCTACGCCTACGACGACTCCGAGCGCGACGAGTACTCGAAGCGGCTCACGAACGGGGGCAAGGGAAACGTGGCCATCCAGCGCTACAAGGGTCTCGGTGAGATGAACCCCGACCAGCTGTGGCGCACCACCATGGATCCCAGCACCCGCACGGTGCTGCGCGTGGAGTTGGAGGACGCCGTGGACGCGGCCACGCTGTTCGAGACCCTGATGGGCGACGAAGTGGAGCCGCGCCGCAAGTTCATCGAGCAGCACGCCAGGTACGTGAAGAACCTGGACGTCTGAGCGCCGCGGCGCCGATCGGCGCGATCGGGGGCCCCGGGGAGTTTTCCCGGGGCCTCGTGCGTTTGGGGGCTCCTTCGCTACGAACCTGTTGCAATAACAACACTTGGCACCTTGCGATATCGTGCGTTGACATATATCAACATCGCTATTATACTATTGGGCCATGGCTACCAAGACACTCGTTCGATCCATCGACGCCGAGCTGCTCCACCGGGCCGCCGACATCATCAAGATGTTGGGGCACCCGGATCGCCTGAAGATCGTCGAAGTGCTCGAGAACGGCGAGGCCGCTGTTTCCCACATCCAGGAGGCACTGGACCTGCCCCAGGCCATCGTCTCCCAGCATCTGGCCAAGATGCGCGGGGCCGGCATCGTAGCCGCCCGGCGCGACGGGAACCACGTGTACTACCGGATCGTGGAGCCCAAGGTGGAGCACATACTCGCCTGCATCCGCACGTGTGACATGTAGCCCATATGGCTGATTGGGGAGCCACTTTTTATTTGCCAGGCTATATATGTTTATCGCTATTAATACCCTATTGATGGTGGCCCAGCTCGGGACGGGCGGCGACACGCTGCAGCTGTCGATAAGCGACGCCGTGGAGCGGGCCCTCCAGGCCAACCCTGCGCTCCTGGCGGAGCGCGCCGTGGCCGACGCCGCGGGCGGCATGACGCAGCAGGCGACCCGAGCGTTCCTGCCCAGCCTCACGCTCGACCTCGGCGGCGTGCGCACCACGGACCCGGTCGGCGTCTTCGCGCTCAAGTTGCGCCAGGACAACTTCCAGCCCGAGGACTTCGACATCGGGGCGCTCAACAATCCCGACCCCTACGGCGGGTGGACCAGCGCCGCGGTGCTGGAGCAGCCGATCCTCGTTCCCGAGGGGCTGTACGGCTACAGCGCGGCCAAGCGGGCGGCGGACGCCCAGTCGGCAGTGGCGCGCCGCGCCGCCGGGGCCACGGTCTTCTTCGTCTCGCGCACGTACTGGGACGCCCAGCTCGCTGCACGCCGCGTCGAGGCCCTCGACACCGCCATAGCCGCGGCGCGGGCCCACGCCGAGCGGGCCGAGGCCATGCACGAGCAGGGACTCGTCACGGCCCTCGACGCGCGCCTCGCCCGTCTGCGGGCCTCGGGCCTCGAGGTTAGGCGCCTGGCCCGCGCGGCGCAGGCGGAGAACGCTCTCGCCTCGCTGCGCACGCTGCTGGCTCTTCCGCACACGCTCGACCTCGTGCTCACGGACTCGCTGCACGACTCCAGGCCCGCCAGCTGCGAGGCCGGAGACGCGTGCAGCCTGGAGCACCGGGCCGACCTCGAGGCCTACCGCCTCGGGGCCGAGGCCGCCAGCCTCGGCGTGAAGCGCGCGTGGGCGTCGCAGTTGCCGTCGATCGCGGCATTCGGATCGGTGGCATACAACGGCGAGAGCTCACCCTGGAGCGAGGGCAGCGGCAACTGGACCGTCGGTATCGGCCTGCGTTGGCCGATCTTCCACGCCCTCTCGGGCGTAGGCGCGGTGAACAGCGCCAAGGCGCAGCATCGCGCTGCCGTGGCGCGCCAGGAAGCGGGTGAGAGGCAGGCCAGCCTCGAGGTGCAGGCGGCTTCGCGCCTGCTGGAAGCGGCGAGCGAGGGCGTCAGGGTGGCCGGCTCGGCTACTACCGAAGCCGCGGAGGCCGTCACCCACGCCCGCCTGCGCGACCGCACGGGCTCCGCCCCCATCACGGAACTGTTGGACGTCGAGGCGGCGGCAACCGTCGCGCGATTGAACCTCCTGTCCGCCCGCCGCGACCTGTTCGTGGCGCGGGCGGCTCTCGAATTCGCCTTCGGAGCATACGATCAATGATTCGTCGTCTTATCCCGCTCGCGGCGGTCTTCGTGGCAGCGTGCGGCCACGACTCGGCCGACACCGAGCAAGCAGCCAAGCCGCCGGTCACGACTATCACCGTGCAGCATGAGACCATCGCAACGGTGGTGCCGGTCGAGGGGACGGTCGCCGCGCGGCGTCGCGCTGAGATCACGACCCGAATGATGGCGCGCATCACGGCCATCCCGGTGGAGGTGGGCGCCCGTGTCGAGGTGGGTCAGACCCTCGTTCAACTCGGCACCGACGACATCGCCGCCAACCGGCGCAAGGCCGAAGCCGCCGTCGCCGCAGCCGGGGCCGGGCGCGACGAGGCCGCCCGCCAGGCGGCTCGCATGGACACGCTGTACGCGCAGGACGTCGTGGCGCAGGTGCAGCGCGACGGCGCTCGCCTCCAGCTGGTGCAGGCCGACGCGCAGCGCGAGCTCGCCCGGGCGACGCTCGAGGAGGTCGAGACCGCCGCCAGCTACGCCACCATCCGCGCCCCGTTCGACGGCGCCGTGGTGAATCGGTTCGCGGACGCCGGAGACGTGGCGGCCCCGGGCATGCCGATTCTCACCGTTGAGAGCGCCGGCGCGCGCGACGCCAGGATCGCCGTGCCGGCTGACCTGGCCGCGACGCTCGAGCCGGGCGAGACCATAACGGTGACCGCAGGTGACGGCCGCTCGACGAGCGCCACGATCCGCGCAGTTGCCGCCGGCGCCGATCCGATGACCCGCACCGTCGAGGTCCTCGCCGTGCTGCCGGAGGATTGGCCCACCGGGATCTCGGTGACGGCCCTGGTGCCGGCGGGTGAGCACGAGGGCATCGCCATCCCGGTCCACGCTGTGGTGCGGCGCGGCCAGCTCACAGGGGTGCGCGTGCTCGTCGGCGACGACGTGGTCATCCGCTGGGTGCGCCTCGGGCGCACGCTCGACTCCGGTGAGAAGGTGCAGGTGCTGAGCGGACTCGAGCCGGGTGACAGGGTCGTGCTATGAAGACCGGACTGTCCGGCTCCATCGCGCAGCGCTTCCTCAACTCCAAGCTGACACCGCTGCTGGTGGCGGCGTCGCTGGCGGCCGGCGTGGGCGGACTGCTCACCACGGCGCGCGAGGAGGAGCCGCAGATCCTGGTGCCGATGATCGACGTCGCCGTGGGCTTCCCCGGCGCCACCCCACGCGAGGTGGAGCGCCGCATCGTGGAGCCGTTGGAGCGCGCCATCTGGGAGATCGAGGCGGTCGAGTACGTGTACAGTGTCGCGCAGTCCGACGGCGCGCTGGTGACGGCCCGCTACGAGGTCGGCACCGATCCCGAGATCGCGCTAACGCGGCTCTACGGCAAGCTGCTCGCCAACATGGACCGCATGGCGCCCGGAGCGACGCCACCGTTCATCACGCTGCACGGGATCAACGAGGTGCCGATCCTGACACTCACCCTGTCGGGCGGCGCCGATGCAGGTGACGGCTACCTGCTCCGGCAGCAGGCCTCCGAGTTGGCAGCCGAGCTCAAGCGCATACCAGACGTGGCAGAGGTGTGGGTGATCGGCGGTGCGCCGCGCGAGGTGGCGGTGACGCTCGACCCACAGGCCCTGGCCGCGCGCGGGCTGTCGGCCGCAGCGGTGCTACACGCGCTCGGCGTGGCCAACGTGGAGCTGCCGGCCGGCCACATCCTCTCGGGCAACCGCAGCGTGCCCGTGCGCATCGGTCACCTGCTGCGCAATGCCGACGACGTGCGCGAGGTGGTGATCTCCGTGGTCGACGACCGCGCGGTGCGGCTGCGCGACGTGGCCACCGTCAGCGACGGTCCTGCCCAGCCCGACCAATACGTGTCGTTCATCCCGGGCGGCGGCAGCGGTCTCGACTTCGAGCCAGCCGTCACCATCGCGCTCGCCAAGAGGCCCGGCACCAACGCCGCCACCATCGCACATCAGGTGCTGCACCGGGTGGACGAGCTCAGGGGCAAGGTGCTGAGCGACGACGTGCGCACCACGGTCACGCGGGACTACGGAGAGACAGCCACCGAGAAATCGCAGGAGCTGCTGCTCCACATCCTCCTGGCCACGATCGGCGTGGTGCTCCTGGTGTGGCTCACGCTGGGGTGGCGCGAGGCCGTGGTCGTGCTCATCGCAGTGCCGGTCACTCTGGCACTCACGCTACTGGTGTACCGGCTCTACGGATACACCCTCAACCGCATCACGCTGTTCGCGCTGGTGTTCGCCATCGGGATCCTGGTGGACGACGCGATCGTCGTGGTCGAGAACATCTCCCGCCATCTGCGCTTCAAGAACCGCCATCCGGACGAGGCGGCAGTGGTCGCCGTGGACGAGGTCGGCAACCCGACAATCCTCGCCACCTTCACGGTGATCGCCGCCATCCTGCCGATGGCGTTTGTGTCGGGACTCATGGGTCCATACATGCGCCCCATCCCAGTGGGCGCCTCGGTGGCAATGCTGTTCTCGCTCGCGGTGGCGTTCATCGTGACTCCGTACTTCGCCGTGCGCCTGGTGAAGCCGCACGCCGGGCACGCCAAGCCCACTGACAATCCCGTCGGGGAAACCAACGAGGAGCTGCCCACGGGCCGCGTGGCCACGTGGTACATACGCCTCATGGAGGAACTGCTCTCCTCGACGCGCCGGCGCAGGCTCACCTACGGAGTGATGGTGGTGTTGCTCCTGCTGTCGGCGGCGCTCATCCCGCTCAGGTGGGTGACCATCAAGATGCTGCCGTTCGACAACAAGAGTGAGTTCCAGCTCATCGTGGACATGCCCGAGGGGACGTCGCTGGAGCGCACTGCAGAGGTGGCGCAGGCGCTGGCCCTCGCGGTTGCGCGTGACGAGGCGGTGAGCGACGTCCAGACGTACGCGGGTGTGCCGGCGCCGTTCAACTTCAACGGCCTCGTGCGGCACTACTTCCTGCGGCGCGGCCCCACCGTGGCCGACGTCCAGGTGAACCTCAAGCCCAAGCACGACCGCTCGGAGCAGAGCCACCCCATCGCGCTTCGGCTGCGGCCCGTGGTGGACTCCGTGGCACGGGCGTACGGCGCCTCGGTGAAGCTGGCCGAGATCCCGCCGGGGCCGCCGGTGATGGCGACACTCACCGCCGAGATCTACGGCCCCGACTACGAAGACCAGATCGCCGCAGCGGAGAAGGTGCGGGAGGTGTTCCTCGCAACCGACGGCGTCGTGGACGTGGACTGGACGGTGTCGGCGCCCCACTCGGAGCTGCGCGGCGTCGTGGCGCAGGCGGAGGCCCGCCGCGCCGGCACCAATCCCCAGGAGGTGGCACAGACGATCGCCGCCGCCCTGGGCGGGGCGAGCGCGGGCCTGCTGCACGACGACGCGGCGGCCGAGCCGGTGCAGATCCGCGTGCAGATGGCCGACTCAGCGGCCGCTTCCGTCGGTGACCTGTCCGGGCTCCCGATCGCGACCCCGCAGGGGGCGCGGCGGCTGGGCACGCTCGCCGCCATCGACTCGGTGCCGGCCCCGACTCCGATCTTCCACAAGAACCTGCGGCCCGTCGTGTACGTGACCGCCGACGTCGCGGGCCGGCTGGAGAGCCCGGCGTACGCCATGATCGAGATGGACGGCGCCCTCGCCGACGCCACCGGCATGACCCGCTACTGGGCCAGCTCGCCCACGCTCACAGAGGAGCCGTTCCTCGTGTGGGACGGCGAGTGGCAGATAACGGTGGAGGTGTTCCGCGACCTCGGCATCGCATTCGCCGCGGTGCTCGTGCTGATCTACGTGCTCGTGGTGGCGTGGTTCCAGTCGTTCACAGTGCCGCTGGTGATCATGGCGCCGATACCGCTCACACTGATCGGGATCCTCCCGGCGCACGCGGGCTCGGGCGCGTTCTTCACCGCCACCTCGATGATCGGCATGATCGCACTGGCCGGCATCATCGTGCGAAACTCGATCCTGCTCGTGGACTTCATCCAGCTGGGGCTGGAGCGCGGGCAGCAGCTGAAAGAGGCGATCGTGGCCTCCGGACTCATCCGCGCACGGCCCATCCTGCTCACCGCGGCCGCCGTGGTGATCGGCGGGTTCGTGATGGTGCGCGACCCGATCTTCGAGGGCCTCGGCATCGCGCTCATCAGCGGCGCGGTCGTCGGCACGGCGCTCACACTCGTGGCCATCCCACTCCTGTACTATGAGATGCGCAAATGAAGCTGCTCCTGATATTCGTGGATTCCGACCACGCCGAGGACGTCGAGCGGCTCCTCGAGCGGAGCGACGTGCCGGGCTACAGCGAGTTCCCCCACCTGCGGGGCAAGGGCGAGTCCGGCCGCAAGCTGGGAACGCGGGCGTTCCCCGGCTCCAGCACGCTGTACTTCGTGGCGCTGCCCGACGGCACCTGCAAGGGGCTGTGCGACGAGCTCAAGAACCTGCAGACGAAGAAGGGCCCCGAGGAGGGCCTCAAGGCCTACATGCTCGACACCATGGAGGTGCTCTGACCATGCATTACCTCATCCGGCGCATCGCCGGCACGTTCGTCCTGGTCTCGCTAGCCCTGGGGTACTGGGTGAGCCCCTGGTTCTTCCTGTTCACCGCGTTCGTCGGGGTGAACCTGATCCAGTCCAGCTTCACCAAGTGGTGCCTGATGGAGCAAATCCTCGAGAAGGTGGGGGTGGCGAAGCGGGGGACCTAGCGGCGAGTCGCTCAGCCTTCACCCCCCTAATCCTGCGTCAGCCGGTACACCAACAGCGCCGCTCGCTTCGCCATGACCGGCACCGTGTTCAGGTACAGCGTCTCGTGCACGGTGTGCGAGCCCTCGCCCTCGGGGCCCAGCCCCGCGAGGGAGCCCTCGCGCACGTGCGCCGCAACGAACGAGATGTCTGCTGCGCCTCGCCGCCCCGGATCCACCTCGCCCACAGGCCCGTGTCCCAGGTCGCGGCTCACCCGGTCGAGCTCGGCCAGGACCGCGTAGTTCCCCTCGGTCGGCGGCATCGACGGGTACGAGTCGCGGAAGCGGATCGTGGCCGACGTGTGCGGCAGGTTCCGCTCCACGAGCGCGCGCATCCGCTCCTTGGCACGCTTCGCCTGCTCGGCTGAGATGGTCCGCAGGTCACCCGCCACCACCGTCCGCTCCGCAATCACGTTGGTCTTCCCGAAGGCTGTACCCCGGTTCTCCGGAGCATCGTACTCCACCGCTGTACCGCCCAGGATGATGCCCGGGTTGAAGGTGAGGTACTGCTCGCCCCGCAGCTCCTCGTGGAACGCCGTCAGGATGCGCGCCGCCTCATAAATGGACCCGCTGCCCAGGTCCTCCCGGAAGATCACCGAGGAGTGCGCCCGCGTACCCGTAACTTCGAGCGTCCAGCCGATGAAGCCGCGCCGCGCGACCGTCGCCTTGCGCACGCCGCCCACGTTGCCCTCGAAGCCGAGCGCCACGGCGCTGCGGCTCCCCGCCTCGATCAAGTCGCGCCGGTCGATCTCCAGCGGATCACCAGTGTGCTCTTCGTCGCCGGTGAACGCGACGATGACGTTCATGTCGTGCAGCGCGCCGACTGCGTGCAGCGCCTGCAGCGCCATCAGGATGACGAGGTTGCCGCCCTTCATGTCGGCCACGCCGGGCCCCTTCGCGATCGAGTCACTGCGCTCGTAGCGCTGGAACGGGCTGTCCTTCTCGAACACGGTGTCGAGGTGGCCGATGAGTAGGACCGTCTTGCCGCTCCCGCCCCGGGTCTCGGCAAAGAGGTGGCCCGACCGGCTCACCGCGTCCATCGGGATCCAGGTCGTTTCCATCCCCAGCGCCTCGAACTCGGCCGCGTAGAGACGGCCGACTTCGGCGACCCCATCCAAGTTCATCGTACCCGAGTTGATGTTGACCGAGCGCTCGAGCAGAGCGAACGCCTCTTCGGCGTGGGCGTCGATGTGCGCCACGATCTCCTGCTCGACCTGTGAGAGCTGTGCGCGCGCTTGCGTGGCGGGCAGCGCAAGCACGGCGATGATGGCGATGGCTGTTCTGGTCACGAGGGCCTCTGTTCTTCGGGTCTGTTACGAGGAGATTGCGTGCGGCGACGGCGACCACGCAAGTGTAGGAGGTTGAGCGATGTTGGGGAACCTCTGGAGCGCGCACTTCCGATGCAGCCACCACCCCCCTGCCCATCCCATTCCACCCACCCCTCACTCCCCGGAAGCGTGCGCTTACGAGGCCCCAACATCGCTGGGCATCCAACTTCGCGGCATCCATACGGCTGCCCGTGTACACTATACCGATGCCCTACCGCTCCCTCACCGCCCTCAACCGCGCGGTCGTTTCCTGCCGCGCGTGTCCGCGCCTCGTCGAGTACCGCGAGGAGATCGGGCGCGTGAAGAGGCGTGCATTCCGTGACTGCCACTACTGGGCCCGGCCCGTGCCCGGCTTCGGCGATCCGGACGCGCGGCTTCTGATTGTCGGGCTGGCGCCGGCGGCGCACGGCGCCAACCGCACCGGTCGGATGTTCACGGGCGACTACCGCAACAACTGGCTGTACGAGGCGCTGCACCGAATCGGATTCGCCAATCAGGCGACGTCCACCGCGCTTGACGACGGGCTCGCACTCACCGACTGCTACATCACGGCGGCCGCGCGTTGCGCGCCGCCCGAGAACAAGCCAACCCGTGAGGAACTGGACGCCTGCCTCCCGTTCCTCGCGGCCGACCTGCGGCTGCATGAGCGTGTCGGAGTGACCCTGGTGCTGGGACACGTGGCACACCGTCGCTGGCTCGAGGCTGCGGGCTGGTGGGACCGCCTCTCCCCGCGCGAACGTCCCAGGTTCACGCACGGCGCGGTGGACTCGCTGCCGGACGGGATGACTCTGATGTGCTCCTACCACCCGAGCCTCCAGAACACGAACACCGGCCGGCTCACCCGGCGGATGTGGAACGCGGTGTTCAGGAAGGCGCGGGCGCTGGTGGACCGGCTCGCGTAACGGGCCCTACCCCATCAGAAACTGGAGCGACGCACCCGGAGCCACCTCGAACGGCTCCTCTCCCCGCAGGAAGATCCTGGCGGGCTTCTCGCCGATCAGCTGCAGCTCCCCGTCCTCGAGGTGCAGGATGCAGCCCTCGGGCAATCCCACCACGTGGATGCCCGGGTTGGCCTCGACGAATTCCCTGATTCGATCTGCCCGCGTCTCGCCGCCGTGGTTGGGGATCTGCTCCTCGGTGTAGTGCGGGTTGATCTGGAACGGCACCAGGCCGAACGCCGTGAAGCTCGGCGGCTCCACGATCGGCATGTCGTTCGTGGTCCGGATCGAGCGGCACGCCGCGTTGGAGCCCGCGCTCCAGCCCATGTAGGGGGTGCCGTCCAGGGCGCGGGCGCGAATGGCTTGGAGCAGGCCGGTCTCGTACAGCCGCGCCAACAGGTGGAAGGTGTTGCCGCCGCCCACAGCTATGGCCGCGGCGACTCCCACCGCAGCGACCGCGTCGTCCACCTCGTGCACCGAGCGAAGGCCGTACCCCAGCTCGGCGAAACGCTCCCGCACGAGACCGGTGTAGTCGTCAAAGCTGACGGTCACGCCGGCGAACGGCACGAACAGCACTTCCTGCACATCCCCCAGAAACCCCTTTATCATGCCCTCTGCGTGCTCCAGGTAACCGTGGCCGTAGTTCTTCGAGTTGCTCAGCAGCAGCAGTCTCGGGTGTGGCATCGCATCTCTCTCACGTGGTAGTTGGCCAGCGGCCGCCGGGCGGCCAGGGGATCGCTACTGCGCCACGAGCACGATCAGGGTCGCGAACAGCACGGCCGCGGTGAGCGACGCAATGGTCGTCGACCAGGGCGTACCGTCGTCTCTGTTCTCCGGAGTCTCCCGCACCCGGATCGAGTCGACGTCGGCTCGCGCAAACCGCATGCGGCACGCGGCACAGTCCGGTGGATCGTGGAACGCAACGCCGGACAGCGAGTCGGCGGTCATGCGGATGCCGCGCATGTCGTACACGTCGCCCCCCACCCAGACCATCATGCGCGTCCACTCCGACCTGGGCTCCGGGACCTCCGAGCCGCCCGCGCCCCCACCCGCACACGCCGCGATCCCTGCGAGCGCGATCACCCACCGCGCGCCGCGCCAGCTAGGCAACCGCACAGCAGTCCTGCGGCTCACGGAACGACTCGGCCTGCAGCGAGGCACGAATCTCGGCGCGGGCCTCGGGCGATCCGACGGCGGCCACGACGTACGCCTCCCGGTAATCGCCGATGGCGGATGGGTGGACCACCGGAGCGCCGTGGATCGTCTGGCCGATCTTGCGGCTGTCGAGGTCCACGAACGCTGCGACGGTCTGGCCTTCGCTCTGGAGAGCACGCGCGAAGCTCTTGCCCACCGGACCCGCGCCCCACACGACCACGGACCTCCCGGCGATCCGGCGCCCGAGAAACCGCGCCTTGCACCGTCGGAACGCATCCTCCCCATAACGGCTGTCCGTCCGGGACAGCCGATCGGGACGCTCGCGCCACTCCAGCAGCACCTCGGCGACTTTCCCGAACTGATGCCCCGCCTCCCACAGTCGCAGAATCAGGTCGTAGTCCTCCGGCCATCCCTCGTCCCGGTAGCCGCCGATCCGCTCGAACGCGTCCCGCCTCACCATGAGGCTCGGGTGGGGGATGGGGCACTCCACGAAGAGATCGCGCTCCATCTCATCCGGGCTGACCACGCTGTTGATCCACCGCTCGTAGCGCCGCGCTCCGTCGCGTACCGCTTGGCGGGGGATATAACGGATGCCGGTACCGCACGCCACCAGACCGGGGTTCGCATCGAGGAAGGCCATCTGCCGCTCGAACCGGCGCGGATCGGCGATGTCGTCCGC
>JAUVTI010000081.1 GCA_030601605.1 Gemmatimonadales bacterium | reverse complement strand
ATACCTGCATGCTCTGGAAACCGCCGCGGTTACGGTGCGGAATCCCGAGGTCGACCCCACGGGCGCCGTCACCTTCGGGAACACCGAGTTCCTGCGGGATTCCCTCGGCGCCGAGCGCCTGTCGGTGGCGCTGCTCTGGCGTCTGCAGCGCGACCATCCCGAGTCTTTCGTGGCGCCCAAGGCGCTCCTCTCCGTGCCGGCGCACGATCCGGCGGCCGCGGATTCCGCTCTCGGCGTGCTGGAGCGCGAGTACCCGGAGTCGCCCTACCGCCTCGCGCTGCTTGGCGGGGGGGGACCCGAGTACGAGGCCGCCGAGGACTCCCTGCGCGTGCTCATGGCGCTGGGTCTGGGCGGTGAGGTCAGGGGCGCGGTAGATGAGGGCGCGGACGCGAGGGCAGAGGAGGGGCGGCGCGGACGCCGCCCGTAGCCATGTTGGAAGTCCTCGGTACCACCTTCCAGAATCCCATTCTCCTCGCCGCCGGGACGGCCGGGTTCGGCCGCGAGGTCGCCGGGGTGATCGATCTCGAGCGGCTCGGCGGGCTGGTGACCAAGGCCGTGAGCCCCGAGCCGCGCCACGGCAACGCGGCGCCACGGGTAGCCGAGTTCGAGGGCGGCATGCTGAACGCCGTGGGCCTGGCGAACCCGGGTCTCGAGCATGTGGCGACCGTCGAGCTCCCGTGGCTGGCGGAGCACCTCACCCGGGCGCGCGTGCTCGTGAACGTCGTGGGCTTCCAGCTCGACGACTATCCGAAGGTGGTGGAGCGGCTTTCAGGTCAGTCTGTCGTCACGGCGTTCGAGCTCAACGTCTCCTGTCCCAACACCGACCGGGGAGGCGAGGAGTTCGGCGCCGACGCGAAGGTGCTGGCCGACCTGGTACGGCGCTGCAAGGCGGTGACCGAGCGGCCGCTGGTCGTAAAGCTCTCCCCCACACTCCCCAATCTGCCGCAGACGGCGGATGCGGCTGCGCAGGGCGGCGCGGCCGGATTCAGCGTCGTGAACACGATCCCGGGCACCCTGTTCCGGTTCGACGGGCCGGGGAGCGAGGCCCGGGCCCGGCTGGGCTACGGCAAGGGCGGAGTGAGCGGCCCGGCCCTGCTGCCGGTCGGAGTGCTGGCCACCCGCCAGGTGGCGGAGGCGACGGGGCTTCCGGTGATCGGCGTGGGCGGGGTGCGCACGCTGGAGGACGTGGACCAGTACCTCGAGGCGGGAGCGAGCCTCGTGGCCGTGGGCACTGCCGCCCTGGCCGACCCGCGCGTGCCCGAGCGGCTGGCCGACCAGTGGAGGGCCCGTGGCTGAGGTGATCGTCGCGTTGGACGTGGGCTCGGCCCGCGAGGCTCTGGAGCTGGTGGACCAGCTGCCCGGCCTGGGGTGGGCCAAAGTGGGGCCGGTGCTGTTCGTGCGCGAGGGGCCGGCGCTCATCGGGGAGCTGGAGGGACGCGGGGTCCAGGTCTTCCTCGATCTCAAGTGGCACGACATCCTGAGCACGGTGGCTGAAGCCGTGCGGGGAGCGCAGGGGCTGGGAGTGAAGCTGGCCACGGTGCACGCGTTGGGCGGCAGGGCAATGCTGGAGGCGGCAGTCCAGGCCGCCGGCCCAATGCGGCTCGCGGCGGTTACCGTCCTCACGTCGCACTCGCCGGGCGGCTACTGGGACACGGTGGGGCGCACGGGCGAGCCGGATGTGGCGGCCGAGGTGGAGCGCCTGGCCCGTCTGGCGGTGGACTCGGGGGTGGGCGCCGTGGTCACGTCGCCCCGCGAAGTGGCAGCGGTCCGGGAGATCGCGGGTCCCGACAGGTGGCTCGTGGTGCCGGGAATCCGGCCCGCGGGCTCTGTCGCCGACGATCAGCGCCGCACCGCGGACCCGGCTGCGGCCGTAGCGGCCGGCGCCACTCACCTGGTGGTGGGGCGGCCCATCACGCGGGCCGAAAACCCGCGAGCGGTGTACGACGGTATTGTAGAGGCGGCATCGTGAACACAATCCGCAGAATCGCCCCCGCTGCCGCGCTTGCCGCGGCCTTCTTCACCGGGACCGGTGCCAGGGCCCAGGTGCAGCTGGAGCAGGCAGTGGGCCGGGCCCAAGCGGCCTGGATCCAGCACGACGTCCAGGCCCTGGTCCGGCACAGCGACACCGTGCGCCTCAGGATCCCCGGGATCGCTGCCTCCGCCTCGGTCCAGCCCGAGCAGGCAGCCCGCCTGCTGGGACGCTATCTGGACCCCTCCCAGGAGCGGACCTTCGATCTGGTGGACGTCCGGCACCTGGCGGACGACCACGCCTACGCCGAGGTGGAGCGCCGCTACGTCGTGAAGGGCACCGACGAGGAGTTGGAGGAGACCGTGTTCCTCGGCTTCCGTCTTCTCGACGGGAACTGGCGTCTGCGGGAGGTCAGGATCACCCCCTGACCCCCCGGTTGCATCCCGACATCGCCCTTTCTATATTCCTAGGCTCGTTTCCAACTCATTACGGGGAGCGACCTTGAAAGTCCGTTCGAGCGTGAAGCCAATTTGTGAGCACTGCAAGGTGATCCGCCGTCGTGGAGTCACGCGGGTGATCTGCAAGCGCAACCCAAGACACAAGCAGCGGCAGGGCTGAGCCAATGGCACGAATCGCCGGGGTGGACCTGCCCCGAGAGAAGCGCGTCGAGATCGCGCTGACATACATCAACGGAGTTGGTCGCAGTACCGCCCAGCAGGTGCTGGACGACACCGCGGTCAAGCCCGACACGCGGGTGCGCGACCTGAGCGATTCCGAGGTGGCGCGCCTCAGGCAGGCCATCGAGCGGTCGGTGAGGGTGGAGGGCGCTCTCCGCACCGAGATCGCAATGAACATCAAGCGCCTCATGGACATCGGCAGCTACCGCGGGCTGAGGCACCGCCGCGGCCTGCCCGTCCGGGGGCAGCGCACGCATACGAACGCGCGGACCAAGAAGGGACCGCGCCGGCCCATCGCGGGCAGGAAGAAAGCGGTGAAGAAGTAGTATGGCGCAGGCACAATCCTCCGGAAAGCGCAAGAAGATCGTCGAAGCCGAGGGCATTGCCCACATCAC
This sequence comes from Gemmatimonadales bacterium, assembly GCA_030601605.1. Lineage (GTDB taxonomy): Bacteria > Gemmatimonadota > Gemmatimonadetes > Gemmatimonadales > GWC2-71-9 > WVYX01. The sequence goes on along the minus strand of JAUVTI010000081.1, from coordinate 5,470 downwards.
GGCGACGTTCAACAACACGCTGATCACGATCACGGACCTGCAGGGGAACGCCATAGTCTGGGGTTCGGCCGGCAAGTCCGGATTCAAGGGATCCAAGAAGTCCACGTCCTTCGCGGCCACGGTGGCGGCGGAGAACTGCGCGCGCGAAGCCGTGAACATGGGAGTGAAGCGCGTGCACGTGCGGGTCCAGGGGCCGGGCTCGGGTCGCGAGTCCGCCATTCAGGCGCTGGCCTCCGCGGGACTCGAGGTCAGGTCGATCCGCGACGTGACGCCCATCCCGCACAACGGCTGCCGGCCCCCAAAGAAGAGACGGGTGTAACCGATGGCGCGCTACGCTGGGCCCGCCTGCAGGCTGTGCCGCCGTGAGGGCACCAAGCTCTTCTTGAAGGGCACCCGCTGCCTGACCGAGAAGTGTGCAATCGAGCGCCGCCCTTATCCGCCGGGCCAGCACGGCCAGGCCATGAGCCGGCGGCGCAAGTCGTCCGAGTATCAGAAGCAGCTGCGCGAGAAGCAGAAGGTGAAGCGGATCTACGGGCTCACCGAGAAGCAGTTCCGCAACATCTTCGACAGGGTCCGGCTGTGGCCGGGCATGACGGGTGAGAACCTGCTGATCGCGCTCGAGACGCGACTGGACAATGTGGTGCACCGGATGGGCTTCGCGGCGAGCCGCAAGGCCGCGCGCCAACTGGTGCGGCACCGCCACATAGAAGTGAACGGCCGCACGGTGGACATCCCGTCCTACGTGGTGAGGCCCAACGACACGGTGCAGGTGTCCGAGAAGAGCCGCGAGCTGGTCATCGTACGCCAGTCGCTCGACGCGCTCGCCCGCGCCCCGCCCGTGTCGTGGCTCACCGTGGACACCCAGAAGGCCGTCGGCAAGCTAACCGAGCTGCCCACGCGCGACGCCATTCCGGTCGCCGCGCAGGAGCAGCTGATTGTGGAGCTCTACTCCAAGTAATCGATGATTGATCTGATTGGGCTCGTCCGACCTAACCTGGTCGAGATGACGAAGCGGGAAGACATCCCGAACGCGGCTGAGTTCAGACTCCAGCCGCTCGAGCGCGGCTACGGGTACACCCTGGGCAACGCGCTGCGGCGGATGCTGCTCTCCTCCCTGCGGGGCGCCGCCGTCTGGGCGTTCCGTCTCGAGGGTGTGGTGCACGAGCACCAGACCGTGCCGGGCGTGGTGGAGGACATCCACCAGATCATCCAGCACCTCAAGGTCCTCACGCTGATCATGGCAGAGGACGTGGACGAGGTGGTGCTGGAGATCAAGGTCGACAAGGCCGGCGCGGTGATGGCCAAGCACATCATCCCCAACGCGGCCGTGGAGATCGTGCATCCCGACCACGTGCTGTTCACGCTGCAGGAGGACCGGGAGATCATCGGCCAGCTGTACGTGAACAAGGGCCGGGGGTATGTCGAGGCCTCGCAGCACGAGGTGGACCGCTCGCTGCCGGTGGATCTGGTGCGGATCGACTCTATCTACAACCCGGTGCGCCGCGCCAACTTCTCGGTGCATGAGACCCGCGTGGGTCAGCGCACCGACTTCGACAGCGTGACCCTCGCGGTCGAGACCAACGGCGCGATCAGCCCCGAGGACGCGGTGTCGTACGCCGCGGCGCTCACGCAGGAGCACCTGCGCTACTTCCTCGACTTCGGCCGCCTGCCCATGGTGAGCGGCGAGCCGCCGGCCGGCGGCGTGTCGGAGAAGGACAGCGCCGAACTGCGCGACCTCCTGGCCAAGCCGATCGACGACTGCGGACTGTCCGTGCGCTCGATCAACTCGCTCAAGAACTCCGGTATCAGCATCCTGGCAGACCTGGTGCGCTACTCGCAGGACGAGCTGCTCAAGGTCAAGAACGTCGGCGAGAAGGCCTTGTCCGAGATCGACGAGATGCTGCAGCGCGAGGGTCTCAGCTTCGGCATGAAGCTGGAGGAAGACGAGGGCGAGGAGGCGGCTCTCCCCCAGGAGGCGGCAGCGGCCGTAGTGGCCCCCGCAGCCGAGGAAGCAGCCCCCAGCGAGGGAGGCGAGTAGGGCAATGCGGCATCGCGTAAAGGGACGCCGGCTGAGCCGGACATCGTCGCACAGGAAGGCGATGCTCCGCAACATGGCGACCTCGCTGTTCAAGCACGAGCGGGTGGAGACCACCGAGGCCAAGGCGAAGGAGCTGAGGCCCTTCGCGGAGCGGCTCATCACCCTGGCGCGGCGCGGCGACCTGCACGCGCGGCGGCGGGTGGAGCGCTACATCAAGGACCGGGAGGTGAGCGGTCGGCTGTTCAGCGAGATCGGGCCCCGCTTCGCGGCGCGGCCGGGCGGGTACACCAGGATCCTGAAGCTCGGACACCGCAGCGGCGACGGCGCCGAGCTGGCGCGGATCGAGCTGCTCAGTGAGTGAGTGGTGGAATCGTTCGCCTGGAAATAAAGACGGGGACCTGACGGTCCCCGTTTTCTTAGGCCGTAGGAGCCGCGGCTCCCCTTGGGACTTTGGTGACGCGGCCGGACTTGATGCACTGGGTGCAGACGCGGATCCGCTTCGCCTCGCCATTCACGAGAGCGCGGACGCGCTGCAAATTGGGGTACCAGCGCCGATTGGTCTTGTTGTTGGCGTGGCTTACGTTGTGACCGAACGTCGGTCCCTTGCCACAGATATCGCAAATACGGGCCATGGTGCTCAACTCACGGTGCTCGGAAGACCAAGAAGTCTAGCAACCCCCGGCACCTGCCGCAAGGCCTTTAACCCGTAGAGTTTATCCAATGCCGACTGCACTCATCACGGGGATCACGGGACAGGACGGCTCCTACCTGGCCGAGCTGCTGTTGGAGAAGGGCTACAGCGTGGCCGGGATCGTTCGCCGCACCTCTCACGATTCCTACGAGCGGATCGGGCACCTGCTGGAAAAGGTTTCCATCCTTCCGGCGGACCTGCTGGATCAGCACTCGCTGACCACCGTGATCAGGGACGTGGAGCCCGACGAGATATACAACCTGGCGGCGCAGAGCTTCGTGCCCACGAGCTGGAGCCAGCCGGTGCTCACGGGGGAGTTTACCGCATTGGGGGTGACCCGCATCCTGGAAGCTGTGCGGCTCGCCAAGCCGGACGCCCGGTTCTACCAGGCGAGCTCTTCGGAGATGTTCGGCAAGGTCCAGGAGATCCCGCAATCCGAATCCACTCCGTTCTATCCGCGTTCACCCTACGGTGTGGCCAAGGTCTACGGCCACTGGATAACGGTGAACTACCGGGAGTCGTACGGACTGTATGCCACCAGCGGGATTCTCTTCAACCACGAGTCGCCCCGGCGCGGTTTGGAGTTCGTGACGCGCAAGGTCAGCCACGCCGTGGCCCGCATCAAGCTGGGGCTCGCGAAGGAGCTCAGGCTCGGGAACCTGGAGGCGCGACGGGATTGGGGCTACGCGGGAGACTACGTGGACGTGATGTGGCGCATGCTCCAACAGCCAGAGCCCGACGACTACGTCGTGGGGACGGGCGTTACGCACTCGGTGCAGGACCTCGTCGAGGTCGCCTTCGGCCACGTGGGGCTCGACTGGAATAAGTTCGTGAAGGAGGACCCCAGGTTCAGGCGGCCGGCAGAGGTCGAACGGCTCGAGGCCGATCCCGGCAAGGCCAAGCGGCAGCTGGGGTGGGAGCCCACGGTGACTTTCGAGCAGCTCATCACCATGATGGTGGACGCCGACCTCGAGCGGTTGGGCGGCGGGTGAGGATACTGGTCACTGGCGCCGACGGCTTCGTCGGGTCCTGGCTCGTTCCGCGGCTGCGCAGGGACCGCCACGAGGTGGTTGCGGCGATTCGGCCCTCGCAGCCGATCATTGCCGAAGGTGCTCCGCCCCCTTGGGACGGCGACGTGACGACCGTTCCGTTCGAGATACTGGACGACCGCTCGGTCGAGGCCGTGCTGGCCCCGGGATACGACGCCGTCGTGCACCTGGCCGCGGTGGCCTCGGGCGGGGACGCGCGGCGCGACCCGGCCGAAGCGTGGGCCATAAACGCCGGTGGCACCGCACGGCTCGCGGAGCAACTCGGGCGGCAGAAGGCGGCGGGAAGTGCGGATCCGCTGTTGCTGCTGGCCTCGACTGCCGAAGTGTACGGGGCGAGCCCGGAGCGGCCGCGGCTGGAGAGCGACGCGGTCGAGCCCTGCTCGCAGTACGCGGCGTCGAAGCTGGCGGCGGAGACGGCGGCCCTGGAGGCGAACCGGCGCACGGGTCTGCGCGTGGCGGTAGTGCGGGCCTTTCCCCACACCGGCAGGGGGCAGGATCTCCGTTTCGTCGTGCCGGCGTTTGCCAGGCGCCTGCTCGAGGCCAAGCGGAACGGCGATCGTACCGTGAAGGTGGGGAACCTCACTCCCGTGCGGGAGTTCCTGCACGTCTCGGACGTGGTGGAGGCCTATGCGTCGCTGCTCGTGGCGGGGCAGCCGGGCGAGATCTACAATGTGGCTTCGGGCCGCGCCGTGAAGCTGAGCGAGCTGTTCAGCATGCTCGCCGACGTGGTGGGGCACCCGGCCGAGCCGGAGGAGGATCCGGACCTCGTACGACCGGCGGACATTCCATATTTGGTGGGGGACGCGACCAAGCTCTCCGAGGCGGTGGGCTGGCAGCCGACCGTGTCGCTCGAGGAGACGCTGGCCGAGGTAGTGAATGCCCAAGCGCACTGACATCGAGTCCATTCTCCTCATAGGCTCCGGCCCGATCGTGATCGGGCAGGCGGCGGAGTTCGATTACTCCGGCACGCAGGCCGTGAAGGCGCTGAAGGAAGAGGGCTACCGGGTCGTACTCGTGAACTCCAACCCGGCCACCATCATGACCGACCCGGAGCTCGCGGACCGCACCTACGTGGAGCCGGTGAATGCCGAGTGGGTAGCGAAGGTGATCGAGCGCGAGAGGCCGGACGCCCTGCTCCCAACCATGGGAGGGCAGACGGCCCTCAACGTGGCCATGGAGCTGGCCCGCGACGGAACGCTGGAGCGCTTCGGTGTGGAGCTCATCGGCGCCGACGAGCGGGCCATCCGCATGGCGGAGGACCGTCACGAGTTCGGCGAGGCAATGAAGCGTCTCGGGCTCTCGGTTCCGCGCGGCGGGGTCGCGAACTCCCACGAGGAGGCGATGGAGATCGTAGAGGAGGTCGGCTACCCGGCGATCATCCGGCCCTCCTTCACCCTTGGCGGCACCGGCGGCGGCGTAGCCTCCCACCTGGAGGAGCCCGAGGAGCAGGTGCGCCACGCCCTCGACCTCTCCCCGGTCGGCGCGGCGCTCATCGAGCAGTCGGTGATCGGCTGGAAGGAGTTCGAGCTCGAGGTGATGCGCGACGGCCGCGACAACGTCGTGATCGTCTGCTCGATCGAGAACTTCGATCCGATGGGCGTGCACACCGGCGACTCGATCACCGTCGCGCCGGCCCAGACCCTCACCGACCGCGAGTACCAGGTGCTTCGTGACGCGGCACGTAAGGTCCTC
>JAUVTI010000229.1 GCA_030601605.1 Gemmatimonadales bacterium | reverse complement strand
CGCTACCGCCCTTCTGGGGCGGCTACCGGCTGCACCCCCTCAGGATCGAGTTCTGGCAGGGCAGGCTCAACAGGTTGCACGACCGGGTGTGCTTCACCCGTGTCGGCGGCGGCTGGGAGATCACGCGGCTCTACCCGTGATCAGCGCCCAGGCTCGATGACCGCCTTGGTGACTTTGAGAGCCGCCACGTCCGCCAACGCCTGGTTCGCCCCCTCCAGCCCGTAGCGCGCCCCGATCACGCTGCTGAACGGCAGCCGTCCCTTGTGCTTGGCGAGAACGGTGAGCGCCCGCACTATGTGGCGGAAATCAGTGCCCCACTGTCCCAGTATGTTGGCGTGCCTGCGGTTCACCTGCACGTGCGGATTGATCGACACGTCGCCGGTATCGGTGTAGTGTCCGCCGATCACGTAGGTGCCGCCGTCCCGCAGCAGGTCCAATCCCTCGGGGATCGCCTTCGGGTTGCCGCTGGCCTCGATGATCACGTCGGCGCCGCGGCCGTTGGTGAGGGCGCGGATCGCTTCGGCCCGGTCCTCGATCGAGTCGTCCTCGATCGAGAGCGTAGCGTCGGCGCCGAGCGTCAGCGCCAGGTCGAGCCTGGACCGCGGAGCTCCGATCACGACCACTGTGCCGGCTCCGCGCAGCGCCGCAAACGCCCCCGCCGACAGACCGACCGGACCCGATCCCTGCACGACGACCACGTCTCCCATCTCGAGCCGGCTCCGGTCCACCGCGGCGAATCCGGTGAAGAGCCCGCATCCTCCCCCGATCACCGTGTCCGTCGTGATTCCCTCGGGGAGCTTGAGCACCCGCACACCCGGCTTGAGGTATATGCGCTCTGCCCAACCACCCAGGGGACCGTCGTGCGCCGAGTACGTGATCCCGTACACGCGCCGGTGCGGGCATCGGTTGGGCTGCTGCACGACCGTGCAGTGATAGCAGGCGTTGCACACCTCGTGCACGTCATAGAACGTCACCTCGTCGCCGGGCTCGAGCGGCACCCCCAGCGCATCGTGCTCGACACCGCGCAGCTCGAGAACGCGGCCCACGCTCACGTGGCCCGGCACGATCGGATAGGGGACTCCCTCCAGACGCCCGTTGTGTAGGTGGACGTCGGTGCCGCACACCTCGCTCGCGATGGTCTCGAGCAGGATGCTGCCCTCCTCGAGCACAGGGTCGTCCAGCTCCCAGATCTCGATCGGCGCCAGCGGCTTGGTCATTACAGCAGCACGAATTGCCATCGCTACCCTCTATCCAGGCCTATCTTCCCGAGCACCCGGTTGAAGCGCTCGTCTCCGCGCAGGTCGTCGAACACAGGATCCACTCCGAGGAACACGAGATGCAGCGCTCGCTCGTCGCACGCCTTCTCGAGCCACGAGAAGGCCTCGTCGGTGCGGCCCAGTCCCATCTGGACCACCGCCAGATAGTCGGCCGGCACGTATGACTCCCGCGCCCGCTCATGGAGTTCCTGTCGCAGCTCCTTCGCCTCCTCCGTTTCCCCCGCCTGGGCCAGGGCATACCCCAGGTATGCTGTCATGCCCGGGTGGCCGCCCGAGACCGCCCGACCCCTACGGAACGCCGTGACCGCATCCTCCAACCTACCGACCTTCAAGTACGCCTGTCCGACGAACCAGTTGAGGTACACGTACTCTGGATCCAGCTCCAGCGTCTTCTCGAACTGCTCGATAGCCCGGTCATACGCCCGGCTGAAGAAGAGCACCCACCCCAGTCCGGCGTTCACCGTGAGCGACAGGGGGTCGATCCGATTCGCCTCCTGGATCGCGTTCAGGGACTCCTCCAGACGGTACTGGGCCGCCAGGTACTCGGAGTAGCTGTGCAGGGCCACCGGGTCCTCTGGATTGAGCGACAACGCGTGGGTCAGCGCCCGCTCCGCACCGGGCCAGTCCCAGTCGTAGTAGAACTGCACTACCCCGTGCGACGTGTGCGCCTCGGGCAGCATCTCGTCGAGTTCCAGCGCCTTCATCGTCGCCACCCGGGAGCGGGGGAACGCCTCCCGCGGCGGTAGGAAGCGGTACCAGGCGAGCAGGCTGTACGAGTCAGCCACACCGGTGTACGCGAGGGCGTAGTGGGGATCCACCTCGATCGCCTGCTCGAAGTACTCGATGCCCTTGGCCAGTCCCGTTCGCTTCCGCGTCTTCTCGACGTAGCGGCCCTTCAGGTACAGCTCGTATGCCTGGAGGTTCTCCGTGTACCGCCTCGCCACGGGCGGAGTGTCACCGGCAGCGAGGTGACCTTTCAGCGTGGTGACTATCGCCGTTGCGATCTCGTCCTGGATGGAGAAGACGTCCTCCGCCTCCCGATCGTAGCGCTCCGACCACAGGTGATAACCGTCGGCCACGTTGATTAGCTGAGCCGTGATCCGCAGCCGGTTTCCCGAGCGCCGCACGCTTCCCTCCAGCACAGTCTCCACGCCAAGCGCCCGACCGACCTCGGTCGGTGACGCCGCCTTTCCCTTGTAGGCGAACGCAGAGGTCCGCGCCGCCACACGCAGGCCCTTGAGCTGAGCCAGTGAGTTGATGATCTCCTCGCTCATCCCATCGCTGAAGTACTCGTCCTCCGGGTCCGCACTCATGTTGACGAATGGCAACACCGCAATCGAGGTCGGCACCGCGACCGCGGTCTGCTCCCCCGAGGCGTCCAGGGCCGCTGCAAATGCCTCCGCCGTCTCGAACCGCTCTGCCGGCGACTTGGCGAGCGCCTTCATGAGGGCGGCGTCTATGTGGGCCGGCACGCCGCCGCGCCGATCCCGAACGGAGGGTACCGGCTCGCCGAAGCACTTGGCGATGATGGCCCGGGTCGTGGCGCCGGTATACGGTGGCTC
>JAUVTI010000158.1 GCA_030601605.1 Gemmatimonadales bacterium | reverse complement strand
AAGAAGTCTGCCCAGAAGGAATACCAGGACGTGGTGAAGGATCACGCGAGGCAGGGTTGGAGGTTGATCCAGATCTTTGCGCCGAGCATTGGTGGGTACGGCATGTCCAAGTACTACGAGCTGATACTCGAGCGACCGGTGTAGCCGGCGGTCGGGAAGGGGATAGATGGACTACGCACTAACGCTCGACGGCATCACGAAACGCTTCGGCGAAGTGGTGGCTGTGGACGATGTCTCGCTGCGCGTGCCGGAGGGGTGCATCTACGGCTTCATCGGCCCCAACGGCGCGGGCAAGACGACGACGATCCGCATGATCATGAGCATCTTCTACCCCGATGCCGGCAGGATCACGGTGCTGGGGAGCGCGACCCCTGAATCGGTGAAGGACCGCCTCGGCTACCTGCCCGAGGAGAAGGGGCTCTACAAGAAGATGAAGACCGGCGAGCTGGTCGCCTACTTCGGCAAGCTCAAGGGGCTCGGCGGGGAGGAGGCGCGCACGCGGACCGAGGCACTGCTCGCGGAGTTCGGGCTGGCCGACTGGATCGACAAGAAGACCGAGGCGCTGTCAAAGGGAATGGCTCAGAAGGTGCAGATCCTCTCCACGCTGATCCACGAGCCCGAGCTGGTGATACTGGACGAGCCGTTCGCCGGACTCGATCCGGTGAACGTGCAGGTGGTGCGTGACGTGATCCTGAATATGAAGCGCCAGGGCCGCACGGTGATCTTCTCGACTCACGTGATGGAGCAGGCCGAGCAGATCTGCGACTACATCTTCCTCATCAACAAGGGCCGCAAGGTGCTCGACGGCACCATTGCGGAGGTGCGGCGCACCGGCGACGAGGCGGTGGTGGTGGACTACGAGGGGGATGGTTCGATTCTCAAGCGACTGCGCGGAGTGCGCCGGGTGAGCGACGCCGGCAAGACGGCCGAGATCTTCCTGGCCGAGGGAACCAATCCGCAGGACATCCTCAAGCAGCTCGTGGGACAGCTACAGATCAGGCGCTTCGACATGCGGGAACCCTCGCTGCACGAGGTGTTCATCCGGGCGGTGGGAGGTGAGACCGATGCGTAGGATCTTCCTGATCGCTCAGCGGGAGTACGTCGCCAACATCCGCACCAAGGGCTTCTGGTTCGGGATCATCTTCATCCCCGTTCTGCTCTTGACAGCCATTGTCGTCCCGATGCTGCTCGAGCGCGCCAAGGGCGCCCGGCACTACGCGGTGGTGGATCGGAGCGGGTGGTTGGCTGACGCGGTGGACCGAAGGGTCGCCGTGGGCGATCTGTCGTCGGCGCTGAACAAGGCCATCGAGTGGTACGAGGAAGGGGACGACGAGTACGGGCAGCTGCCGATGATGCTCCAGGACGTGACGCCCGTGCTGGCCGGGCTCGAGTCGCAGCAGGTTGGCCTGTTCGCGCGCCTGGTGATCGCGGAGGACTACGGGACGGGGGACGGCCTGTCCGAGGACGCGCGCCGCACACTCGCCGACTACGGGCCCGCGGTGCACACGTGGTGGAGCACATTGCCGGCATCTGAGGCCGCGGATCTCTTCTCGAGTGTATCGGCGAACCGCTACATGCGGGTGCGCCCTGGCGATACGACGCAGGCCGCGCTCAACCGGATGGTCACCGAGGATGAGATCTTCGCGTACTTCGTGATCGGGGAGGAGCCGGTCGCGGATTCGGAGGGCGCTAAATACGTCTCCAATAACCTGACCGACGACGATCTGCGCAGCTGGTACGGGCGGCGAGCGAGTCAGGAGGTGCAGGCCCGCCGCATGGCCGACGAGGAGATCGACCCGCAGGTAGCGCGCTGGATCCAGGAGCCGGTGCGTTGGGAGATGCTCAAGGTCACCGATACCGGTGAGGAGGAGGCCGTCGAGCAGCGAGACAAGCTGCGCCAGTGGGCACCCGTGGCGTTCGTGTACCTGCTGTGGATCTCGGTCTTCTCGGTGAGCCAGATGCTCATGACGAACACCGTGGAGGAGAAGTCGAACCGAGTGATCGAGGTGCTGCTCTCATCGGTGTCGTCAATGGAGCTGCTGGCCGGCAAGATCGTGGGCATCGCGACCACGGGGCTCACGCTCGTGGGCTCGTGGCTGCTGGTGTTCTTCCTCGGTACCAAGTTCGTGCCACGGCTGTTGGGGGCACCGCCCAGCTTCGATCTGGCGGCGCTGGCGACAGATCCGGTCTACATCGGCTCGTTCCTGGTCTACTTCCTCCTGGGCTACCTGCTGTACGCGGCGGTGCTCGTGGCGATGGGCTCCCTGTGCAACACGGTGACCGACGCCCAGAACATGATGCCGGTCGTCTTGCTGGTGCTGATCATCCCGCTGCTGACGATGGTGCCGATCGGCCAGGACCCCAACGGAGTGCTGGCGCGCGGGATGTCGTTCATCCCGCCGTTCACTCCGTTCGTGATGATGAACCGCGCGGCGGGACCGCCGGCCATGTGGGAGTACGTGGCCACTACGCTGCTGCTCGTGGTCTCGATCCTGGTGGCGTGGTGGGCGGGGGCCAAGGTGTTCCGCATCGGCATCCTGCTCACGGGCAAGCCGCCCAAGATCCGCGAGGTACTGCGCTGGGTGCGGGCACCGGTGGGCGCGGTGCCCGAGAGGAGAGAGAGATAGGAGGGGAGATGCGGGGTCACAGACTGTTCCTGCATGAGGAGATCATGCTCCTCGCACTGCGGGACGAAGAGGGGACCGTCGTGGGGGGCACGCATTACAGCTTTGCGCTGGGCGGAGCCATCCTCGCCGAGCTCCTGCTCCAGGAGCGGGTGAAGGTGGACGATTCCCGCCGCAAGAAGCTGCTCACGGTGAAGAGCGCGAAGCCCATAGGCGAGCCGCTGCTGGACGAGTGTTTGGAGAAGGTGAGGTCCGCCAAGCGCCGCGCCTCGCTCCAGACCTGGGTGGGGCGCTTCGCGGGGATCAAGCAGCTCAGGCACCGCGTAGCGCTGGCACTGTGCGAGCGGGGCATCCTGCGCGCGGACGAGGACACCGTTCTGCTCATCTTCAAGCGCAAGGTGTATCCGGAGGTGGATCCCAAGCCGGAGCGTGAGCTGATCGAGCGTCTGCGCCAGGCCGTGTTCACGTACACCAACGAGCTCGATGCGCACACGGTCGTGCTGGCTGCGCTCGCGAATGGATCGGGCATTCTGAAGCTGGTGTTCGACAAGAAGAAGCTGAAGGGTCGCAAGAAGCGCCTCGAGCAGCTCACCAAGGGTAACGTAGCGGGGAAGGCCACCAAGGAGGCGATCGAGGCGATGCAGGCCGCGATGGTTGCAGCGATGGTGGCCACCACCGTGGCCGTGACGGCGACGCACTAGGGGGAGCAATGCCGAGGAACACGACGACTGCGACATCGGGACTCGTGCTTCTGGCCGTCGTGCTGGCCGGAGCGGCGTGTGAGCCCCTGTCGCGTGAGCCGAACCCGGTGCTGACGCAGCAGGAGAGCGGAACCTCCGCGCGGCTTCAGGCCGTCAGTGCCGTGAACGACAGGGTCGTGTGGGCCAGCGGCGCAGAGGGCAGCTACGCGCGCACTACCGACGGCGGCGCGACGTGGACCACGGGCGTAGTCCCTGGCGCGGACTCACTCCAGTTCCGCGACGTGCACGCGGTGGACCGCAACACGGCGTACCTGATGAGCGCCGGCCCCGGCGAGCTCTCCCGCATCTACAAGACGACGGATGCGGGTGAGACGTGGACGCTTCAGTTCACGAACGAGGAGCCAAGTGGGTTCTTCGACTGCTTCGACTTCTGGAATCCGGTGAGCGGGGTGGCGTTCAGCGACGCTGTTGCCGGTCACTTCTTCATCATCACGACGAAGGATGGTGAGACCTGGGAGCGGGTTCCCCCCGAGATGGTCCCTCTCGCGCAGCCCGGCGAGGGCAGCTTCGCCGCGAGCGGCACCTGCGTGACGGTTGGCGGTGACAGCACCGCGTGGATAGGAACCGGCGCCGCGCACTACGCCCGCGTTCTCAAGACCACGAACCGCGGGCGCACCTGGTCTGCGTTCGCAGGCCCGTTGGGGAAGGGGACACCCACCTCCGGCATTGCGTCGATCGCGTTCCGCGACTCGCTCAACGGCGTGGCAGCGGGCGGGGAGATCGGAGCGCCGGAGGAGCACAACGACAACGTCGCGGTCTCGATGGACGGCGGGGAGACGTGGAAGGTGGCCGGACGAACGACGTTCCCAGGGGCGGTTTACGGGATCGCGTGGGTGACCGGCGCGCCCATCCCGACGCTCGTGGCAGTGGGTCCCGCCGGCGCCGACTACTCGGTGGACGAGGGGAAGACCTGGGTGCCGCTCGACTCGCTCGACTACTGGGGCATCGGGTTCGCGGGGCCGAGGGCGGGGTGGATCACGGGGCCGGATGGCAGGACGGTGAAGGGCTCGATGTCCTGAGCGTCCCTCTAGCGGGGCAATTGAAGTGAACTTGCGGCGCCCGGCACCGAGCCGGGCGCTGTTGTTTGTGGTCGGCCACGGTGGCCGGCGGCGGAATCCCGAGTGGATTTACCCTGTTTCGCCGTTTGATTTGCTATTAGAGTGGTCGCATAACCCGCTCGCCGATGGACGTGGTGTCCTCCCGCGCCACTCCACTTCTGAGATCACCGCACCACCGGCAGGCACTGCACCGTGGCCCTCCCGGCCCTGCCGCCGCACCGACGTCCTGAAGGACGCCCGCCCGACGACAAGACCGAGAGACCACGAGCACGACTCATGAGAGCGCCCGGCCCCGCGCCGGACGCTGTTCTGACGAGCAAGGGGGGAGCCATGACCGCGAGACGCTTGATCGCTTGCATC
>JAUVTI010000143.1 GCA_030601605.1 Gemmatimonadales bacterium | reverse complement strand
GGCAATAGTGGTGACTCGCAGAGCAGCTCGCCCGCCTGAGCCGAGAAACGCAAGCCCCGCACCGAAGCAACTCGATGCGGGGCTTTGTTCTACGCCTATGGGCCAAGGAGGACTTGAACCTCCGACCTCACGCTTATCAGGCGTGCGCTCTAACCACCTGAGCTACTGGCCCCTCTCGGACCTCTCAATCTAGAGGATCGCCGCGGGTCGCTCTACCCCTCGTGCCGCCGCGTGCGCCCAATCCGCCCGCTCCCCGAAACCGCTACTCCCAGTCCTCACTCCTGCGATGTGGATGGTGACGAGGCTCGTCGTCGAACTCCTCCTCGTACTCCTCGTCCTCGTCGTCTTCCTCGTCGTCCTCTTCCTCATCCTCGTCGTCGTCCTCGTCGTCTTCCTCGAAGTCGTCCTCGGCTTCGTCCAACTCAGCGACCCAAGGAGAAGACATGTCCCAGGGCAACATCTCGCTACCCTCCTGCTGATCAGCCTGTGTCGATTGCCGCCCGCGCCCGGCGCGCTGCCTTCTTGCGCTGGATGGCCCCCAGGTCGCGCTTGCGGAGCCGGATGGCATCCGGCGTGACCTCGATCAACTCGTCGTCCTCGATGTACTCCAACGCGAGCTCGAGCGTGATCTCCCGCGGCGGCTCCAGCTGGACGTTGTCGTCGGACGCCGTAGTCCGCATGTTCGTAAGTCTCTTGCCCCGTGTCACGTTCACGTCGAGGTCTCCAGGCCTGACGTGCTCGCCCGCGATCATCCCCTCGTAAACCGGATCACCCGGGCCAATGAACATCGTGGCCCGCTCGGCCAGGTTCCACAAGGCATATGCTACGGCCACGCCCTCCCGGTCCGCCACAAGCACCCCGCGGGAGCGGCTGGCCACCGGGCCGGCCCAGGGACCGTACTCCAGGAACCGGTGGTGGATGATCCCCTCACCGCGGGTCTCCGACAGGAACTCCGAGCGGTAGCCGAACAGCCCGCGTGCCGGGATCTTGAACCGCATCCGCACCCGACCGCGGCCGGGGTTCTTCATGTCGAGGAGCTCACCGCGCCTGGGCCCCAGGGTCTGCATCACCGCGCCCAGCATCTCCTCGGGCACGTCCACAACCAGCTCCTCGAACGGCTCGAGCCGCTCCCCGTCACGGCCCATCCTCGTGATCACCCGGGGCCGGCTCACCTGGAACTCGTAGCCCTCCCGCCGCATGGTCTCCATCAGGATGGAGAGGTGGAGTTCCCCGCGGCCGGAGACCGCCAGCACGTCGGGCTGGTCGGTGTCCTCGACGCCCAGGGCGATGTTGCGCTCGAGCTCTCGGTAGAGTCGCTCGCGCACCTGGCGCGTGGTCACGAACTTTCCCGCCCGTCCCGCGAACGGCGAGTTGTTCACCATGAAGTCCACCGAGATCGTGGGCTCCTCTACCGCGATTCCGCGCAGCCGCTCGAGCCGCTCGGGCGAGGTCACCGTCTTTCCGATCTCCACGCCTTCGACGCCGGCCAGAGCGACGATGTCCCCAGCTTCAGCTCTCTCCAGCTCCACACGACCGAGCCCCTCGAAGCCGTAGAGCTGCGCCACCCGCGCCGACTCGGCCTCCCGCTCAGGCACGACCCCGGGTTCACCGAGGCTGAGGAGCATCACCTCATCGCCCACCTGAACGCAGCCACGCTCGATCCGCCCAATACCAATGCGCCCGAGATACGACGAGTGATCCAGGGTGGAGATCAGCATCTGGAACGGACCGTCGCGGTCGTTCGCCGGCTCGGGTACGTGGCTCAGGATGGCCTCGAACAGCGCCTTGAGGTCGAAGCCCACCTGGGCCGCGTCGGGCTGCGCCATGCGGGGCACGTCCGACAGCTCGGTGGAGGCCACGCCGCTGCGGGCCGAGGCGTAGATGAACGGCGCGTCGAGCTGCTCGTCGGAGGCCTCCAGCTCGAGGAACAGCTCCAGCACGTCGTCGTGAACCTCGGCGGGGCGTGCGTCCGCCCGATCTACCTTGTTGATCACCACGACGGGGTGGAGCCCCAGGCTGAGGGCCTTCCTGGTCACGAACCTGGTCTGCGGCATCGGGCCCTCGGCTGCGTCCACCAGCAGGAGCACGCCGTCCACCATCCGCATGATACGCTCGACCTCACCGCCGAAGTCGGCGTGGCCCGGCGTGTCCACCAGGTTGATCTTCACGCCGTGCCAGCGCACTGAGGCGTTCTTGGAGAGAATCGTGATCCCGCGCTCACGCTCCAGCGGGTTGGAGTCCAGCACCCGCTCCTCGACCTGCTGGCCCGAGCGGAATACGCCCGCCTGGCGCAGCATCTGGTCGACGAGCGTCGTTTTCCCGTGATCTACGTGCGCGATTATCGCGATGTTCCGGATGTCCAACGTCAAATCCTGCTGTTATTTGCAGCGCGGCAGTCTAGTGGAACCAGGGCCCTAAAGCAAGCGGTCCTTCCCCGGCAGACAGGGATCCAGCTGGTTGCGCTCGATCTGCATCGTGACGTGGTGGATTCCGAGGCCGGCCATGCGCTCCTGGACCGCCTCCAGAACCCGCTGTCCGCCGGCCGGGTCCGTCACGATAGCGTGTCCGCTCATTGCCACAACGCCGCTCGTGAGTGTCCATACGTGGAGATCGTGCACGTCGCGCACACCAGGTACCGTGGCGATGAGCCGCTCCACCTCGCCCAGCGCGATGTGGCGCGGCGTGGCCTCCAGCAGCACGTCCACGCTCTCGCGCACGAGCCGCCATGCGCCCACGAGGATCAAGAGGGCGATGCCCACCGAGATGACAGGGTCGGCCAGCATCCATCCGGTGAGCAGGATGATGGCGCCCGCCGCCATCGCGCCGATCGAGCCCAGCAGGTCGCCCAGCACGTGCAGGTACACCCCGCGGATGTTCAGCGACTCGCCCCGCCCGCTGTGCAGCAGCCAGGCGGCGACGATGTTGACCGCGAGCCCAGCACTGGCGACGCCGAACAGGATGCGCGGCTCGACGGCGGGGGGATCCGCAAGGCGGCCGACGGCGTCCCACACGATGACCCCGGCCACCACGAAGAGGGCGGCACCGTTCACCAGCGCCGCCAGGATCTCGAGCCGGAGGTAGCCGAACGTCTTGTCGGGCGTGGCCGGCCGCTGGGCGATCCAGGCCGCGAACAGCGCCAGGGTCAGGGCCGCCACGTCTGTCAGCATGTGACCGGCGTCGGACAGCAGGGCCAGGGAGTTGGCGATCCGGCCGGCCACGAACTCGACCACCATGAAGCTCGCCGTGATTACGAGGACGATCTTAAGAGCCCGGCTGTGCTTGCGCTCCGGTACGCGGTGGGCGCACTCCAGCGAGCGGTCGGTGGGCGGGGGCGCCGCGTCGCGGGGATTCACCGGCAATTGGCTCCGCGGAACGGACAGCTTACTTTAGACATACAAGCCGCATGGAAGAAATCTCCCTAGCAACCCTTCTCTGGCGCTTCGCCGCGGTCGTGGTTCTCGTCGTGGTGAACGGCTTCTTCGTAGCCTCCGAATTCGCACTGGTCGCCGCCCGCCGCTCCCGCATCGAGTCCCTGATACGCAAAGGTGACCGAAAGGCTAAGGCGGTCAAGGCAGCACAGCAAGACCTGCAGCGCCAACTTTCCACCTGCCAGCTCGGCATCACGCTGGCATCGATCCTCCTGGGCTACGTGGCCGAGGATACGGTCGCGGTGCTGTTCCACGACTGGGTGCAGCGGCTGCCGGCTGCGGTCTCATTCCTCGGACGCGCGGCGGTGGCATCCGTCGTGGCGGTCGGAGTGGTCTCGTTCCTGCACGTGGTAGTGGGCGAGCTGGCGCCCAAGAACTGGGCCATCACATTTCCCGAGTCCACCGCCCGCTGGATCGCGCGGCCGATGCTGTTCTTCAGCTGGATCACGCGCCCCGTCACCAACGTGCTCAACTGGAGCGCGAACCTGTTGCTGCGCCTCGTGGGGATCAAGGCCACCGCCGACGCGCTCGAAGCCGTGCACTCGCCGGACGAGGTCCTGATGATCCTGCGGCAGAGCCAGAAGTCGGGGCATTTCGACCCCGAAGACGTCGAGATGATCGAGGGGGTCTTCGAGTTCACGGAGAAGAAGACCCACGACGTGATGACCCCCCGCACCGAGGTGGTTGCGCTGCCGGCCGGGCTCACCATCGCGGAGGCCGCCCAGCGCATCAGCCAGGTCGGCCGCTCACGCTACCCGGTCTACACCGAGTCCCTCGACGACATCGTGGGCATCGTCCACGTGAAGCAGATCCTGGCAGCGCTGCCAAAGCGCGGCGGCGAGGCGGTGACGGACATCGTGCGCGAGCCGATGTTCGTGCCCGGCACCCGCGAGGTGGAGGACGTGCTCGCCGACATGAAGCGCCTGAAGACGCACATGGCCATAGTGCTGGACGAGTACGGCGGCACCGACGGAGTGGTCACGATGGAGGACCTGCTCGAGGCGATCGTCGGCGAGATCTACGATGAGTACGACGAGGCTGAGCCCGTTCCGCAGCAGGCGGGGGACACGATCACGCTTCCCGGTGAGATGGAGATCGCGGACGTGAACGAGGCCTACGGGCTGAAAATCGACGATCGGGAGTACCAGACGGTGGGCGGCTACGTGTTCGGTCAGCTGGGTCGCCTGCCGCGCGTGGGCGACAAGGTTTCCGTGCCGGGAGTGCGGTTCGAGGTGCTGGAGATGGATGGCCGGCGCGTCGGCCAGCGAAGAATGGTGAAAGAGAATCTCCCCGCGGAGGAGACGAGCTAGCGCCGAACGGCCCCCAGCCGCGCCGCGAGAGCCACGGCCTCACGCATCGAGCCGGCGTCGGCAATCCCCCGCCCCGCGATGTCGAACGCCGTGCCGTGATCGGGTGAAGTCCGCACGAAGGGCAACCCCAGCGTCACGTTCACCCCCTTCCCGAAGCCCGCAACCTTGACCGCGGTCATTCCGACGTCGTGGTAGGGCGTGATCACCGCGTCGAACTCCCCCGCGAGCGCCCGCACGAACACGGTGTCCGCGGGGAGCGGCCCCGCGGCTTTCAGCTCCTGCGCCGCAGGCTTCAGCACGCGCTCGTCCTCGTCGCCGAACAGGCCTCCCTCACCCGCATGCGGATTGAGCGCGCACAGCGCCAGGCGTGGGTCCTCGATCCCCCACCAGGACTCGAGGGCGCGGCGCGTGATGTCGCCGGTCTTGAGCAGGCGCTCTATGGTCACGGCGGTGGGCACGGCGCTGAGGGGAATGTGCGTGGTGGCGAGCACCACGCGGAGCTTGCCAGTGGTGAGCATCATGGCCACGTCCACGCCGCCGGCCAGCTCCGCCAACCACTCGGTGTGTCCGGGATACGCGTACCCGGCATCGTG
>JAUVTI010000128.1 GCA_030601605.1 Gemmatimonadales bacterium | reverse complement strand
GAGCGCACGCCCCGTCGTGCTCTCCAGGACTTCCTGCCACGGGCGGCTCGCGCCCGGCGCCATCAGGTCCTCCAGGAAGTCGCCGACGCCGGTGCTGCCGTAGTAGTCGGTATCGTGTGGATCCTGTTCCAGGATCTCCCGTGCTATGTGGTCGTGCAGCTGGAACAGGAGCGCCTCGGAGAGCGCGTAGTCGTAGTACTGAGCTGCGTCGTCGTTGATGTGGGTCTTGGTTATGGCGTCGGCGAACTGTTCGCCGCGGCGCCCCGGTGGCACGATGCCCTGATACCGCCGCTTCAGGTCCCACCAAGTGGCGTTGAACACCTCGGGCGGAAGCTCGTCGGCGTACAGAGACCGCTCGAACCGAGTCATCACGCCGGCCCCCCAGGGTATGAACACGACGTGGTTCAGGGCCTCCTTGAGAAGCTGCTGGATCTGGTCTACTTCGGCATCCGCCGCCGCGAGCCCCCTGTTCACCAGGAACTGGCGCTGGGAGGCGGCCAGGCCGATCATGGAGCCGATGGCTTCGTGGTACGCCCGGTTGGCGCCGTCACGCAGCACGAGCGGTACGTCGGGGTTGCTGTATGCCATGAAGTAGTAGACGTGTCCCAACTCGTGATGCACCGTCTCGTACCAGTACGGGTCGGGCTCCACGCTCATCAGAGATCGGACGTCGGTGTCCACGTCCATGTGCCACGCCGAGGCGTGAGTGTTCTTCTTGTAGTCGGCGCCGGGCTCGAGCGGGTAGAGCGATGATTTCTCCCAGAACACGGCCGGCAGGGCGTCGAACCCGAGGCTCCGATAGAACTGCTCGCCCTGCTGCATCACCCACTCTGCCGATTGCGAGCCGAGCGCCGAGTCGACGTTGATGCCCTCGACCTCGATCAGCGCGCTCCAATCCTGGCCCCACCTGTTGGGTAGCCAATCCGCGGGGATCAGGTTGGGCACCGGCGCGCCGTAGCGCTCAGCCAGCTCGTAGCGGGCCCACGTGTGTATTTCCCGGTACAGTGGGCGGAGTTGCGCGATCAGCTGGTCGGTGATGCGGAGCATCTGGTCGGTGCTGAGGCCGTAGTCGGAAACCTGATAGGCGAAGCAGTCGGAACACCCCAGGGCCCGAACGGTCTCGTTGCGAAGGTCGCGCAGCCGAACGATGCCGGGCTAGAGCATCGGCCCGCCCCCCTACGAAGCCTCCCAGACGGCACGCCGCTCCGACAGGTCGGTGGCGGTGCGCAGCAGCTGGTCCATCTCGTTGGGAGTGATGGGGCGGCCCCGCAGGCGGTACTCGAACCCGAACAGGTCTTCCACCTGCTCCGCCTCTGCAGCGATCCGCTCGGCCACCAGGTCGGGGATCGTCTGAGGTCCCTCCGCCGCCATGTACAGCATCTTCTCGAGCTGCATGACCTGCAGCGACGTGAGCTCGTCACGCAGATCCAGGTACGAGCGAATCTGGTCGATGTTCTCCTCGCTGCCCACGAACTCGACGTAGGCCTCGTGGGTCCGGCGCGTGCGCGCCGCGTTGGTGGTGTCGCCCTCCACGATGTGCGTGTTGGAGGCCCACTCAGCTTCGCTCCACGCGTAGTAGAGATCCTGATACTCCTGCTCGTACGCGTCGAGGAACACGTCCACTTCGTTGCGCAGCGCGATGTCCGCGCACGCCGCGGTGAGAAGCAGTAGGCAGGCTGCGCCCGCCTTCAAAGGACTCGGCATTGATACCTCCCAATCAAGGCGCGCCTTCCAGCTCCGCGATGCGCGCACCGTCGCATGTGACTAGCTGAACTGCCAGGTTTCGCCCGGCTCCATCTCCTTGACCTCGACGCCCTTGGGCTCGAACCCCGTCGCGTTCGGCAGCAGCAGCGGCCACGTTCCGAAGTGCATGGGAACCGCCACTTTGGGCTTGATCATCTCTACTGCGCGAGTAGCGAGCTCCGGGCCCATGGTGAAGCGGTCGCCGGTCGGGACGAGGGCGATATCCGGCTGGTAGATCTCACCAAGGAGCTTCATGTCGCCGAAGATCCCCGTGTCGCCCAGGTGGTACACTGTGACTCCGCCCATGTGCACGACCGCACCGCACGGCATGCCCATGTAGCGGCCGTCGTACGACGAGGAGTGGACCGCCTGCGTGAAAGCCACCCACCCGAAGTCGGCGGTGATCTTGCCGCCGGGGTTTCCGGGTTCGCCCTTGATCTCCTGCTCGCCCATGTACTCGACGATCTCGAACGCGCCGAAGACGGTGGCGTCGTTCGCCTTGGCGATGGCGACCGTGTCTCCCAGGTGATCAGCGTGACCGTGGGTCAGGACGATCGACTGGCACTTGACCTCGTCCGGTTTCATGGTGGCGACGGGGTTGCCCGTGAGAAACGGGTCGATCGCGACGGTGTGCGTCCCGTCGCCCAGAAGGAAGCCTGCGTGTCCGAGGAAGGTGATGCTGATGCCCATGATTTGCTCCTCTTCCCGATCCCAAACACAACACTAGAACGGCGGCTGCGCGCTCAACTGAATCATATCGGCCGAACCGGGATGGTCCAGGGCGCCCAAGCCTTCGGCTAATGTTCGGTATATTGGCGGCTGCGAGAGCCTGCGGGACGGATCCGGCCGGGGATTGGTGCTACTCCTCACGGCGACCGCACTTTGCGTAATTACATTTGCCATTACAATTTGGCTCATCAAGGAGAACTCCGGGCACCGGGGGCAGTCGGCGTGTACCCTGGTGCGGGGCTCATATGCACCCGCTAATTCTACTCTCAATTCTCGTGCTCCTGGTGGCCGCCGGCTGGGCGGTCGTGCTGGCCGTGCGTCCGGTGGAGCGGCGCATCCGTTTCCTGGCTGGGACGATCGCCCTCGTCACGGTGGGGCAGCTGATCACGGTTCTCAGGGAGGCGTTCGGCCCCGCCCCCGAGCCGCAGCACTCCCACCTCTGGGATCTGGGGGTGGCCGCGGCGTTCCTGCTCGCTGTGTACGTGCTGGACCGCGTAATCGCGCGGCAGCGGCGTGTAACCCAGGCGTTCGCGACCGAGCGGGTCGAGGTCCAGCAGGTGGTGCGCCGGCTGGAGATGGCCGTCGAGTCGATCCAGCTCGGAGTCTCGGTGACGGATGTCGCCGGCAAGATCGTGTACGTAAACCCCGCGGACGCGGCGATGCACGGGTACACGGTCGAGGAACTGATCGGGAAGGACGTGGGGATTTACGCACCGCAGGATCTGCGGCAGCCGCTGACGGTCGAAAAGCTGGGCGAGATGGGCAGCTGGCGCCGGGAGTCGATCAACATCAGGAGAGACGGCACGACTTTCCCGGTGCAGCTGATGTCGGACGTGTTGAAGGACGGCAGCGGCCGGCCGCTGAGCATCGTCACCACGTGCGAGGACATCACGGCCCGGCGCGAGGCGGAGCGCGCGGTTCGCGAGAGCGAGGAGCGCTACGCGCTGGCGGCGCGGGGCACCAACGACGGTCTGTGGGACTGGGACGTCGACTCGGACGCGGCGTACTACTCCGAGCGGTGGAAGGAGATCCTGGGCTACGCGGAACCAGAGATCGAGAACCACATCGGCGCCTGGCTCGAGCGCGTGCACCCCGAGGACCTGGAGCGGGTGAAGGGCGAGCTGGACTCGCACATAATCGGTCACACCACGCACTACGAGAACGAGCACCGGGTACGCCACCGTGGCGGAGAGTATCTCTGGGTGCTGGTGCGTGGCGTAGCCGCCCGCGACGAGGACGGGCGTCCCCACCGCATGGCCGGCTCGCTGACGGACATCACGCCGCGCAAGCAGGTGGAAGAGCAGCTGGCGCAGGACGCGCTCTACGACCCCCTGACCGGACTTCCCAACCGCGCCTTCTTCACGAACATCCTGGAGCGATCGGTGCGGCGGGCCAAGCGGCGCCGCGGCTACCAGTTCTCAGTGCTGTTCCTGGACCTGGACCGGTTCAAGGTCGTGAACGACAGCCTCGGCCACAGCGCAGGCGACCAGTTGCTCATCGGATGCGCCGAGCGGCTCGAGCGCTGCCTGCGACCCGGTGACGTCGTGGCCCGACTCGCGGGCGACGAGTTCTGTATTCTGCTGGATGACATCAAGGAGACCAGCGACCCCACCCGGGTGGCGGAACGTATCCAGGAGGAGCTCAAGACCCCGTTCAAGCTCGGCGCCCACGAGCTGTTCGCGACGGTGAGCATCGGTATCGCTCTGAGCTCGGGAAGCGGCGACGGACCCGAGCATATGCTGCGCGATGCGGACACGGCTATGTATCGCGCGAAGGCGCGGGGCCGCGCGCGCTTCGAGGTGTTCGACAAGGAGATGCACGCGCGGGCGATGGAGGTGCTGGAGCTCGAGCACGACTTGCGCACGGCGCTCGAGGAGGACCAGTTCCGCCTCGTCTACCAGCCGGTCGTGTCGCTCGACGGCGGGAGCATCTCCGGCTTCGAGGCTCTGGTGCGGTGGGAGCGCCCCGGGCACGGGCTCGTCGCCCCCGATGACTTCATGCCCATCGCCGAGGAGACCGGACTGATCGTTCCGCTGGGCCTCTGGGTGCTGCGTGAGGCGTGCAAGCAGATGGCCAAGTGGCTCGAGCGCGTTCCCGACGCGCCCGACCTGTTCGTGAGCGTGAACGTCGCCGAGAAGCAGCTGCAGCAGACCGACCTGGTCGAGCGCGTGGCCGAGGCGCTGAGGGACGCCAATCTCGATTCCGGCAGACTCAAGCTGGAGATCGCCGAGACCGTTCTGATGGACGATGCGAACCACAACATGGGTCTGGTCCGCGACCTTGCTGATCTGGGTGTGCAGGTGCAGATCGACGACTTCGGAACCGGATACTCGTCGCTGGCCTACCTCGACCGGTTCAACATCGATACGCTCAAGATCGACCGCTCGTTCATCAGCAAGGTGAGCCTGACAGGCGAGAAGTCGGTCGTGGTCCAGGCGATCATCAAGCTCGCGCGCGATCTCGGCATCCGCGTGATCGCGGAGGGCGTCGAGACCGAGGAGCAGTCCGAGAGCCTCAAGCTGCTGCGCTGCGAGGAGGGGCAGGGATTCCTCTACTCGAAGCCGGTAGATGCGGACGCGGTGGAGGAGATGCTCGGCGAGTTCTCCAAGGTCGAGAAGTAGGTGCCCGCCTTCGACATCATCACATTCGACTGTTACGGCACGCTAATAGACTGGGAAGGCGGCATCAACGCCGCGGTCATCGCTGCGGCTGAGGCCGCCGGCGTGACGCTCGGTCGCGACGAGATTCTCAGGGTGCACGCGGAGGTCGAGCCCGAGATCCAGGCCGGTGCGTTCCGCCCGTACCGCGAGGTGCTGGAGCAGGTGGCACTGGCTCTGGCGGAGCGCCTGGGCTGGCCGCTCGATCCGGACTCGGCCGGGTTCCTGCCGGCGAGCCTCCCCGGCTGGCCACCCTTCCCGGACACCAACCGCGTGCTCGAGATGCTCTCCGCGGCCGGCTACCGGCTCGGTATTCTCTCCAACATCGACGAGGACCTGCTGGCGGGGACCCTGGAGCAATTCACCGTCGAGTTCGACCTGCTGGTTACAGCCGAGCGGGTGCGCTCCTACAAACCCGCGCCGCCCCACTTTCTCGTGGCACGAGTGGAGATCGGGGACGCGGGTTGGCTCCACGCGGCACAGAGCTACTTCCATGACGTAGAGCCTGCGGTGGCGCTCGACGTGCCGACCGTATGGGTCAACCGGAAGCACGAGTCACCCAGCGGCGACGCCCGGCCCCTGGCCGACGTGTCCGATCTCTACGAGCTGGTTACGTGGTTGAGCCGGAACAAATCGTAGGGCTGCG
>JAUVTI010000134.1 GCA_030601605.1 Gemmatimonadales bacterium | reverse complement strand
AGGATGAGTTCGAGGAGGAGATCAAGAAGAGCTGGGAGGAGTACGTGGGGCAGGTGGGACGGAACGTAGCGGAGTCCAATCCGTACTTCACCGAGGCGCTAAACGAGATCCTGGCGGGGGGGCAGCAGCTCTTTTAGGTTGGTAATAACTTCCTGCCTGGCTTATATTTGGCCAGTTTGCGAGCCGTCGCCTCCCGGTTGGAGGAGACGGCTCAACGTATGCCCGACTTCACGGAGCAGAGGAAGAAACAATGGCCGACGACACCCACGCACGGCTTGCGGAGCTCGAGCGCCGGCTGCATGAGCTCAGGGGCTATCTTTGACCTGGAGAACAAGAGCACCCGCCTGAGCCCACTCGAAGCATCCATGGCCGCGCCGGACTTCTGGAATGACCCGGAGCAGGCCAGGACCATCGTCGAAGAGATCCGTCAACTCAAGCGCTGGACCGAGCCCTACGCCGACCTCGAGCGTCGAGTGAAGGATGCTCTGGAGTTAGCCGCGCTCATCGAGGAGGATTCCGACTCGGACCTCGAACAACAGCTCGCCGAAGAGGCTGAGCAGCTCGAGCAGGGACTCGAGCAGCTCGAGTTGCAGAGCATGTTGCAGGGGCCGGACGATCGGCGCGACGCCCTGCTCACGATCCACCCCGGCGCCGGCGGTACGGAGTCGCAGGACTGGGCCGAGATGCTGCTCAGGATGTACACGCGTTGGGCGGAGCGGCGCGGCTACACGGTGCACGTGCTCGACCTGCTGCCCGCCGAGGAGGCCGGCATCAAGTCGGTCTCCGTCGAGCTGCGTGGCGACTACGCCTACGGCTATCTGAAGGCGGAGAAGGGCGTACACCGGCTCGTGCGCATCTCCCCGTTCGACGCGCAATCGAGGAGACACACGTCCTTCGCATCCGTGTTCGTCTACCCGGTCGTCGACGATACGGTGGAGATCGACCTCCGCGAAGAGGACATCGAGATGGATGTGTTCCGCGCGTCGGGAGCCGGCGGCCAGCACGTCAACAAGACGTCGTCGGCGGTACGCCTGCGACACCTGCCGACAGGCATCGCGGTCTCGTGCCAGCAGGAGCGCAGCCAGTACAAGAACCGGGCCACCGCCCTCAAGATGCTCAAGGCGGCGCTGTACCAATTGGCGATCGAGGAGCGGGAGAAGAAGCGGGCCGAGGTCGAGGCGACGAAGACAGACATCAGCTGGGGCAACCAGATCCGCTCGTACGTGTTCCAGCCCTATACGATGGTGAACGATCACCGGACCGAGATGAAGATGACGGACGTGCAGTCGGTGATGGACGGAGACATCGACGTGTTCATCGAGACCTTCCTGAAAAAGTTCGGGAGCCGGGCGGCATGACCACAGAGCTGAAGTCGCGCGTTGAAGAGGCGCGGCGCGAGAAGCTCGACGCACTCCGCGCCAGGGGGATCCAGCCATACGCGTACGCCTACGACCGAACCCACATGGCCGCCGAGGCAATCGCTGCGTACAGCGCCGACGAACAGGTGCGGGTACGGGTGGCGGGGCGCCTCATCTCCCGACGTGGTCACGGCAAGACGACGTTCGGCCACCTGCGCGACGGCACCGGCCGCGTGCAGGTCTACCTCCGCAGGGACGATATCGGCGACGACGCATACGAGCTCGTGAAGCTCCTGGACCTGGGCGACCACGTCGGCGTTGCCGGCTACATGTTCCGGACGAAGACCGGTGAGGTCACGGTCCACGCCGAGCAGATAGTGCTCCTCGCAAAGGCCCTGCGGCCGCCGCCCATCGGCAAGGAGGACGCCACCGGGGAAACGCACAGCGGGCTCACCGACGTGGAGATGCGCTACAGGCGGCGCTACGCCGACCTGCTGACCCATCCAGAGGTGGGAGACACGTTCCGGCTGCGGGCGCGGGTGATCAACTACCTCCGACAGTTTCTCGATACGAGGGGCTACCTGGAAGTCGAGACTCCGGTCCTGCAACCCATCTACGGCGGCGCTCTTGCGCGTCCGTTCACCACGCACCACAACGCGCTGGATGCGCGCTTCTACCTGCGCATCGCCACAGAGCTGTACCTGAAGCGCTGCATCGGGGGCGGCATCGAACGCGTCTACGAGATCGGGAAGGACTTCCGGAACGAGGGCCTCGACCGCCAGCACAATCCCGAGTTCACGATGCTCGAGTTCTACGAGGCCTACGCCGACTACAACGACATCATGGACCTGGTCGAGGAGATGGTCCACGGCCTCGTGGTGGAGCTGTATGGCGGGGCCGCGATCGAGCGCTTCGGCAATAAGATCGACTTCGGGCGGCCGTGGCCGCGCCTCTCGTACCTCGAGCTCGTGGAAAAGCATGCCAACGTCAGTCTCGCGGAGGCCGACGACGACGCCCTGCGGGACCTGCTGCGCAAGCGCGAGGTTCCCGACCTCGATCCCATGCCGCGGACCAAGCTGCTGGATGAGGTGTTCAAGGAGTATGTGGAGAGGCATCTGGAGCAACCAACTTTCGTGGTGGACTTCCCGCTGGAGCTCTCGCCCCTGGCCAAGCCGAAGCGGGGCGACCCCTCGCTGGCCGAGCGCTTCGAGTTCTTCGTGGACGGCCGCGAGCTGGCGAACGCGTTCAGCGAGCTCAATGACCCGGACGACCAGCGCGCCCGCTTCCAGGCCCAGGCGGCCGCGCGCGCAGCGGGCGATCAGGACGCGCACCAGGTAGACGGGGACTACGTGCGAGCCCTGGAGTACGGTATGCCGCCGACCGGCGGGTGCGGGCTGGGCATCGACCGCCTGGTAATGTTGCTCGCTGAGGAGCACTCGATCCGCGACGTGATCCTGTTTCCGATGTTGAGGCCCGACGAATGAGCCGGCTCGAGCGCATGCTCGCCTCGCGCTACCTGCGGAGCCGGCGCTCGTCACGGCTCTTCTCCCTCATCACGTTCATCGCGATTGGGGGCGTGACCGTCGGCGTGATGGCGCTCGTCGTGGTGACGGGGGTGATGAACGGGCTCCAAAACGAGCTGCGCGACAAGATCCTCGTGGCGAGCCCGCACCTGCGGGTGCTCACGTACGGCCGCGGGCTCAGGCTCGAGGACTGGGAGGCGGTGCGTGCGGAGGTACAGCAGCACCCGGAGGTGCAGGCGGTCGCGCCGTTCGTTCTGAGCCAGGGTCTGCTGTCCGCCGGAGCCGACTACGCCCAGGGCGTGTACGTGATCGGCATCGAGCCGGACACCGGAACGATGGCTGTGACGCGGCTGGCGCAGCACTTCCTGCAGGGCGATCTGCGGTTCCAGACCACGCAGGCGGGCGTGGACGGCGGGATCGTGCTCGGGCGCCGCCTCGCGGAGCGACTGAGCGCTTTCCCGGGCTCCAAGATCACGATGGTCTCGCCGGCCGGGAGCGACTTCAACGCCGCGCTCGGCGCGTTCGTTCCGAAGTGGTGGAGCTTCGAGGTCACCGGGACGTTCCAGTCCGGCATGTACGAGTACGACAATGGCTACGTCATCCTACCACGCGAGCTGGCACAGGAGTATGCCGGCCTGGGGACCGCGGTAACGGGCCTGGAAGTGCGGCTCAGCGACCCGTGGAACGCGCCGGGCGTCGGAGAGGACATCGAGACCGCGCTGGGCGGGTACCCGTATCGGACACTCGATTGGCAGGCGCAAAATGCCTCGTTGTTCTCGGCGCTCCAGCTCGAAAAGCTGGCGATGAGCACCGTCCTGCTGCTCATCGTGGTGGTGGCCGCATTCAACATCGTGAGCACGCTGACGATGCTGGTCCGTGACAAGACGCGCGAGATCGGGATCCTCCGCGCGATGGGCCTGCCGGCGCGCTCCGTTCGCAGGGTGTTCATCCTGCAGGGGGTGCTGATCGGCGTGGTGGGCGCGGCCCTCGGGGCGGTCCTCGGACTCGTGGTGGGACGTCTCGTGGACCAGCGTCATATCATCGCGCTGGACCCATCGGTGTATTTCATCGATCACTTGCCGGTGCAGGTGGATCCGCTCGACGTGGTGATCGTGCTGGCTGCCAGCATTACGGTGGCGACGCTGGCGACCCTGTATCCGGCGTACCAGGCAGCGACCCTCAACCCCGTGGAAGCGATCCGGTACGAATGACCGCCGTTCTGGAGGCACAAGGCGTCCGCAAGGTCTACCGTGGCGGCGACCTCGCTCTGGTCGAGGTGCTGAACCACGTGGACCTCTCCGTACTGCGCGGTGAGGTGGTCGCCATCGTCGGATCGAGCGGGGCAGGCAAGAGCACGCTGCTCCACCTGCTGGGAGCGCTGGACGAGCCCACAGGAGGGGATATCCGCCTCAATGGCGTGTCGTACGCTTCGCTCTCCGAGTCCGCGCGCGATGGGCTGCGCAACCGCGACATCGGGTTCGTGTTTCAGTTCCATCACCTGCTGCGGGAGTTCACCGCGCTCGAGAACGTGATGATGCCGCTGCTGATAGCGGGGTGGGCCGACGACAGGGCGCGCGCGCGTGCCGAGGAGCTCCTGGCTGCGGTGGACCTGGCCGGGCGCATGACGCACCGGCCCACGCAACTCTCCGGTGGTGAGCAGCAGCGCTGCGCCGTGGCCCGCGCAGTGGTGCACGATCCCAAGGTCCTGCTGGCCGACGAGCCGAGCGGCAACCTCGACAACTACAACAGCGGCCGGCTCAACGAGCTGCTCTTCGGGTTGGTGCGGAAGCTCGAGACATCGCTGGTCGTCGTGACGCACAACCCGCTGCTGGCCCAGCGTGCGGACCGCACGTTGCTGTTGCAGGACGGCCGGCTGCAACCCGTCGACTCTGCAGAGGTAATGCCCTGATGCAGTGCGACAACTGCGGCAAGCGCGAGGCCTCGATCCACCTGACGCAGATAGTGGACAACTCCGTCACGCAGCTGCACCTGTGCGACGAGTGCGCGGCCGAGAAGGGGGTGCAGACCGGCTCCAGCATCTCCAAGCTGCCGCTCTCCGGGTTCCTCGCCTCAGTCGGGCAGGGGGCGGCGGCCGCACTCCCGCCGGGGACGGACGACCGTAGCTGCGGCTTCTGCGGGGCCACGCTTCAGGACTTCCGGGAGACGGGACGCCTCGGCTGCCCCCACTGCTACGAGACATTCGAGCAGCACATGCGCGATCTGCTGCGCCGGATCCACGGCGCGAGCCAGCACGTGGGGGAGGTCTACCTCCCCGCGATCACCGCCACGTACGACGATACGGGCCGTGTGTTGTCGGAGCTGCGCGATCAGCTCAACCGGGCGGTGCACACTGAGAACTTCGAGCTGGCCGCGGAGCTGCGCGACCGCATCCGGGGGATGGAGTGATGCTGGACCTCAGCCTGCTTCCCGACGGAGGCATGGCGTGGCTGGATGCCAGCGGCCCGGACAGCAACATCGTGCTGTCGGCGCGCGTGCGGCTGGCCCGAAACCTCCAGGGCATGTCCTTCACGGGGCGGGCGGAGGACGGCGATCTCGATGCGGTGCGGGAGCGAATCGTCGAGGCCGGTCGCCAGAGCAAGGACCTGAAGGACGGCGCGGTCACGTTGAGGCTGGGCAGCAAGACCTCTACGGGGCACATCCATCAGCTTGGCTCGAAGCAGGCCGCCGCACTCGCCGGCCTCAAGCGCGATGCCCTTTGCCTGGGCCTTTTCTTCCTGGCGGAACGGCAGGAACT
>JAUVTI010000195.1 GCA_030601605.1 Gemmatimonadales bacterium | reverse complement strand
ACCACGTCACCCCGCGCCTCCATATCGCCGGTGCGCCACTGGTAGGTGCCCTCGATGGACGTCACCGTCGAGGTGAGCGCACCCTGCTCGGAGTAGAACTCCACGCGGACCCCCAGCAGCTCGGCCACCTGGTTGCGCTGGTAGAAGTACGCGGTGTCGGCTTCCACCCGCACGCGCCTCACACCATCTACCGTCAGATTGTGCTCCATCCCGAACAGCACCTGATCGGCGGTGTCCGGCAGTGCTCCCGTGGTGGTGGGCGGCTCACCCAGGTCGCACGCAGCCGCGGCGGCCGCCAGTGCCAGCAAGGCGGCAGCGAGCACGTGGGCCGGTACCCACTTCGCCGCCCGGCGCAGCTCTCCGCGCGAAGGCTCACGCACGCTGCACCGTCCGTCCCTCGCGCGCCGCGTGCCACACCGCCAGAGCCCGCTCCACCAGCTCCTCGAGCCGGGCCGAGGGCCACATCGTCGCCGAGTCGCTGGGCGCCGCAGCGGGATCCGGGTGCGTCTCCAGGAAGAAGCCGTCTGCGCCCGCCGCCGCAGCGGCCATCAAGAGCGCCGGCACGTGCTCGCGCACTCCTCCGCTCGCTCCGTTCGCGCCGCGCCCCGGTTGCTGTGCGGCGTGAGTGGCGTCGAACAACACGATGGCACCAGTGGCGGACCGCAGCCGCTCGAAGCCGCGCATGTCCACGACCAGGTCGCCGTAGCCGAAGGCCGTGCCACGCTCGGTCACCGCGACGTCCCCGCCTCCCGCAGTCCGCACCTTCTCGGCGGCGCCCTTCATCTCCTCGGGGGCCATCCACTGGCCCTTCTTGATGTTCACCGGCCGACCCGTGCGGCCCACCGCATCGAGCAGGTCCGTCTGGCGGCACAGGAACGCGGGGATCTGCAGCGCGTCCACGGCCGCCGCCGCGGGCTCCACTTGCCACACTTCGTGCACGTCGGTGAGAACCGGCAGGCCGGTTTCGTCACGCACGCGCCGGAGCGCTGCAAGGCCCTCATCGATTCCGGGGCCCCGCGCAGCCCCAGCGCGGCTGCGGTTGGCCTTGTCGAAGCTGGCCTTGTACACGACGCGAAGGCCGAGCTTCGCCTGGAGCTCGGCCAGCTGGGCGGCCACGGCCAAGTTCACCGCGTCGCTCTCCACAACGCACGGGCCCGCAATCAGGGTCGGCGCCGGCGTCCAGAATCCGCTCATGTCACCTGTGCGACCCCGGGGGTCCTGGCCTTGGGCGCGCTGCCCCGCTTGCGCTTCACCGCCGCGCCGACGAAGCTCGCAAACAGCGGGTGGGGATCCATCGGGCGGGACTTGAGCTCGGGGTGGAACTGGCACCCGATGAACCACGGGTGATCCGGCAGCTCTATCAACTCGACCAGCGAGCCGTCCGGCGACACCCCCGTACACTGCATGCCGTACTCCGCCAGCACTTCGCGGTAGCTGTTGTTCACCTCGTAGCGGTGGCGGTGTCGCTCGCTCACCTCCTCCTTGCCGTAAATCTGTGCGGCGCGCGAGCCGGGCTTCAGCTGGCAGGGATACGCGCCCAGCCGCATCGTGCCGCCCATGTCCTCCACCGTGCGCTGGGAGTCCATCAGCGAGATCACCGGGTTCTCGCACTCCGCCTCGAACTCGCTCGAGTTCGTCTCTGGCAGCCCGCATGCGTTGCGCGCGAACTCGATGATGGCCACCTGTAGTCCGAGGCAGATTCCGAAGTACGGCAGCTCGTGCTCCCGCGCCCAGCGTGCCGCTTCGACCATTCCATCGATGCCGCGCTCGCCGAATCCGCCCGGCACCAGCAGCGCGTGGAACTTCTCGAGCAGCTTGCCGGCCGCCTCCCGATCGCTGAACGCGTCGCTCCCGATCCACTCGAGGTCCACTCCGACGTCGTTGGCGGCGCCGCCGTGCACCAGGGCTTCGTGGATGGATTTGTAGGCGTCGGTGAGCTCGGTGTACTTGCCCACGATGCCGATCCGCACCCGGTCGCTCGGCTCCATGATCTTCTTGACCATTGCGGCCCACGGCCTCAGATCGGGCTCCTTGGTCTCGAGCCGCAGCCTGTCGCAGACGAGCCGGTCCAGGTTCTGCTCGTGCAACAGGAGCGGAACGCGGTAGATCGTCTCGACGTCGCGGCTCTCGATCACCAGATCGTGGTCCACGTTGCAGAACAGCGCGATCTTGCGTTTGATACCGTCCGACAGGGGCCGGTCCGCACGACAGACGAGGGCGTCCGGCTGGATACCGATCTCCATCAGCTCCCGCACCGAGTGCTGCGTGGGCTTGGTCTTGAGCTCACCCGAGGCGGCTATGTAGGGCACCAGCGTCAGGTGGATGAAGAACGCGTTGTCGCGGCCGATCTCCTGGCGGAACTGCCGGATGGCCTCGAGGAACGGGAGTGACTCGATGTCGCCTACCGTGCCCCCGATCTCCGTGATCACCACGTCGTGTTCGGCCGCCAGCCTCCGAATGGCCGACTTGATCTCGTCGGTGATGTGAGGAATCACCTGCACGGTGCCCCCCAGGAACTCGCCGCGCCGCTCCTTGGTGATCACCGACCGGTAGATGCGCCCCGTGGTCACGTTGTTCACCTGACCCAGTGACCGCTCGATGAAGCGCTCGTAGTGGCCCAGGTCCAGATCGGTCTCCGCCCCGTCGTCGGTCACGTAGACTTCGCCGTGCTGGTACGGCGACATCGTGCCGGGGTCGACGTTGATGTAGGGGTCGAACTTCTGGAGCGTGACCCTGAGCCCCCGCTCCTTGAGGAGCCGCCCAAGCGACGCGGCGGCGATGCCCTTCCCCAGAGAGGAGACAACGCCGCCAGTTACAAAGATGTACTTCGTGGTCATTACCCCACCCTTTGGCTCATCGTTTCAGCGTATCGCTCCGCCAGCGCCAGGTCCTCCTCAGTATCGACGCCGCACGGCGCCGCAATCTCCAGCCTGGCGACCCCGATCGGGATGCCGTGCGCCAGCGGTCTGAGTTGCTCCAGACCCTCGGCGATCTCCTGCCGGGCCGGCCTCAACTTCACCCAGCGCTCCAGCGCCCGCCTCTCATAAGCATATATGCCGATGTGGTGCAAAACCTCAACCTGACAGGCCCAGGCCCCGGAGGCCGGGAGCACTCGGGAGAACCGCAGCGCGCGGCCCGTCCCGTCCACTACCACCTTCACCCGGTTCGGGTCCATCAGATCCGACTGCGCCAGCGGCGCCGCCGCCGTGCCGATCGGGTCTCCGGACCGCACCCTCTCCACCGCGCCGAGAGCCGCCTCGAGCGGGAAGAACGGCTCGTCGCCCTGCACGTTGAGCACGATCCCGGAGCCGGCGAACTGCGGAAGCGCAGCGACGGCAGCCACACGCTCCGTGCCCGAGCGCAGATCGGGGCTGGTCAGTACGCCCTCCACGCCGAGCGGAGCCACCGCCTCGAGCACTCGCTCGTCGTCGGAGGCGACCACCACACGGAGATCCAGATCGAGGTCCAGCGCGCGCCGCGCCACCAGACGCACGAGTGGCTCGCCGGAGAGGAGACGAAGGGGCTTGTGGGGGAGTCGGGTCGACCCGATTCGAGCCGGAATGACACAGAGGAGTTGCACAGCGAAAGGTAACGCGGGCAGGGTCCCCTGTCAAAAGTCGTGCCAGGAGCGCGCAGCGCTGCCTAGAAGGCGCTTAACCTGTTGGAGGTGAAAGGGATAGCTGCCCCCGCGCATGGCAAGAGGGGAAGGGGGAAGGGGGAAGGGGGAACGGTACTACGGGACGATTTCCAGGAAGTTCCTGAGCAGCTGCTTGCCCTCGGCCGTCCCGATCGACTCGGGATGGAACTGCACTCCGAAGATCGGG
>JAUVTI010000123.1 GCA_030601605.1 Gemmatimonadales bacterium | reverse complement strand
AGCTCAGCGATCACGGCCCCGTTCCGGAAGGCGTGACATGCGACCGCTCCCGGATCGCATGGAGCGCTCTATGCCGCAGATCGGTCCCACAGCACCGACTCGTCCACTTGGCCCTCCGTGTGTGCTACGATGAGGGTGATGCAGGAATCGCTCGCGATATTGACGGCGGTCCGGCACATGTCAAGGACCCTGTCCACAGCCCAGATGAGCGCCGTGTACTCCATGGGTAACCCCACGGCCTGAAGGATAATCACCATCATGACCAACCCGGCGTGCGGGATGCCCGCGGCCCCGATGCTCACCGCCAGCCCCAGGAAAACGATCATGAGCTGCTGCCCGAAGGACAGTGTGAAGCTCGGATCGATACCGGCGTGAAGCTGGGCGATGAACAGGACGCTGACGATCTCGTAGAGCGCCGTGCCGTCCATGTTGATAGTGGCTCCGAGCGGCAGAACGAAGCTCGCCACCCGGTTCGAGATGCCGGCGCCGTGTTCGGCACGTTCCAGGGTAATGGGGAGGGTGCCGCTGCTGCTGGCCGTAGAGAAGCCAGTCAACAGGGCCGGGCTCATCGCCCGGAGAAATCGGTAGGGATTGCGACGCGTCACCAGGAACACCAGCAAGGGCAGTGTGATCAGCAGGTGGACGCCCAGGGCACTGAACACGGTCACCACGTACCATTTCAAATCCAGGAACACGTTGAGCCCGGTGGAGGAGACCAGACGGGCAATGAGAGCCGCGATGCCGACCGGTGCGAGGGCGATGATGAACCCGGTCATTCTCATCATCACATCGAAGGCACCCTCGACGAAGCTCACCATGGTTTTCTTCTTCTCGCCTTCCAGTGCCAGCATGAAGCCGCCGAAGAGGAGGGCAAAGACGATTACGCCGAACAGGTCGAATTCTGCTGCTGCCCGGACGACGTTCTCCGGAATCATGTTGGCGATGACGTCCCAGAATGAGCCGGGCACTTCTCGCGCGACCACCTCCACGGGGATCGCCACATCCAGGCCGACTCCCGGACGGATGGAGTTCACTAGGACGAGGCCTGTTATGATCGCGAGGAGGCTCGTCGTGATGTAGAGCAGGAAGGTCCTGACGCCAATGCGCCCGAGGCGTGCCAGCGTCCCCATCCCCAGCATCCCGCTGATGAGCGAGAAGAAGACCAAGGGGATGACGATCATCTTGAGAAGGTTCAGGAAGATGACCGAGATGCCCTTGAAGGCTTGGTAGATCGCGGTTGTCTCAACGATGTCTGCGGGGTAGGCGCTGTGAACCAGGGTACCCAGCGCCGCCCCGATGCTCATGCCCAGGATGATCCACCAGTGGAGCTTGATTCGTTTCACGCGAAGTCCC
The DNA here is from genome assembly GCA_030601605.1 of Gemmatimonadales bacterium. Classification (GTDB taxonomy): domain Bacteria; phylum Gemmatimonadota; class Gemmatimonadetes; order Gemmatimonadales; family GWC2-71-9; genus WVYX01. Next base: position 4,673 of record JAUVTI010000123.1, on the reverse strand, counting down.
TTCGGGCGGGATTCGTCATCTCAGCGAGCCCTGCTCTGGGGCCGACGGACAGGCGACGCCAGCGAGCGCTGCTCGCGGCCGCGACGAGGTCACAATGTAACTGACGACCTCTCCACCGCCATACCGACGCCCTCCGCCCCCCTTGGCCTAAGTCCAAGCCCTCAGGTATATTACCAGGCTCTATGTTCGGTACGCTGTCTGAGAATCTTACTGCGGCCCTCAAGAACCTGACGGGCCGCGGTGTGCTCACGGAGCAGGACGTCAAAGACGGGCTCCGGGAGATCCGACGGGTGCTGCTCGAGGCCGACGTGAGCTACGAGCTCACGCGGACCTTCATGGAGCGGGTGCGGGAGAAGGCGGTCGGGGTCCACGCCCTCAAAGCGGTGAACCCGGGCCAGCAGCTCGTCAAGATCGTGCACGACGAGCTGGTCGTGCTGCTGGGCGAGCGGCGGGCTCCGCTCGAGTTCGCTTCGGTGCCGCCCACGGTCGTGTTGCTGGTGGGCCTGCAGGGCTCGGGCAAGACGACCACGGGGGCCAAGCTGGCAGCCCGGCTGAAGCGCGAGCAGAAGGCGCCGTTCCTGGTGGCCGCCGACCCGTACCGGCCGGCGGCGGAGGAGCAGCTGCGGCAGCTGGGCGAGCGGGTGGATGTGCCGGTGTTCGGCCCGACCGACGCACCCGAGGCGGCCGGCGACGTGCCGGCGCTGGTCAGCGCGGCGGTCGAGGCGGCCGGCAAGGCGCGGGCCCGGACGGTGCTCGTGGACACGACCGGCCGGCTGCAGATCGACGACGAGATGATGGCCGAGCTCGTGCGCGTCAAGCAGGCCGTGACGCCGCACGAGATCCTGCTCGTGGCCGACGCGATGACCGGGCAGGACGCGGTGCGGATTGCCCAGGGCTTCCACGACGCGCTGGGGATCACCGGGGTGATCCTCACGAAGCTGGACGGCGATGCGCGGGGCGGCGCTGCGCTCAGCATCAAAGGGGTGACCGGCGCGCCGATCAAGTTCGTGGGCGTGGGCGAGGGGCTGGATGCGCTGGAGCCGTTCGATCCGTCCCGGATGGCCGGGCGCATCCTGCAGCGGGGCGACGTGATCGGCCTGGTGGAGAAGGCGCAGGAAGCCGTGAAGGTCGAGGACGCTGAGCGGCTGGCCCGCAAGGCGACCTCGAAGAAGGGCATGGACCTCGAGGACTTCCTCGTGGCCATGAAGCAGATCCAGAAGATGGGGCCGCTGGAGGGGCTCCTGGGATTGCTCCCGGGGGTGAACGCCAAGGTGCTGAAGCAGGCCAAGGCGGACCCGAGGCGGATCAGGCACGTCGAGGCGATCATCCTCTCGATGACGCCGGATGAGCGCCGCCGGCCGGCCCTGCTGAACGGCTCGCGCCGGTCCCGGATCGCCCGCGGTTCGGGACGCACCGTACAGGAAGTGAATGCGCTGCTCAAGCAGTTCGAGCAGATGCGCAAAATGATGAAGGGCATGGGCCGCATGGGCCCGCAGATGTTGATGCAGCTACCAAGGTAGGGACATGGCAACACGTATTCGTTTGCGCAGGGTCGGTCAGAAGGGGCAGCCGGAGTACCGCATCGTCGTGGCGGAGCGCAGCAAGGCGCGCGACGGTCGGGTGGTCGAGACGTTGGGCCACTACAACCCGCGGACCGAGCCTCCGACGATCACGGTCGACGCGGAAAAGGCGCGCGCCTGGCTGGCCAAGGGGGCGACGCCGTCGGACACGGTTCGCTCGCTCCTCAAGAAGGCCGGCGTCTTCCAGGCGTCCGCAGACTGACCGAACGGTGGACGGCGCCTACCTCGCGGTGGCGCGTCTCCGCAAGCCACACGGGCTGAAGGGCGAGGTCGTAGCCTGGACGCTGACCGACGAGCCGGAGCAGGTGCTCGCGGTCGGGCGGCAGTTGGTACCGGTTGACGAGTCGGGCGCGGTGATCGGTTCGCCGGTCGTGATCGAGCGGAGCCGGCCGTACCACCGGCATTGGCTGTTGAAGTTCGAGGAGGTGGACAGCCGGGACGTTCTGGATGAGTGGCGCCAGCGGCTCTTCGGAGTGCTGCAGTGTGAGTTGGCGCCGCCGCGCGAAGGCGAGTTGTACGAGCATGAGGTCCCGGGGACGCGGGTCCTGGTGCAGGGTCGCGAGGTGGGGCGGGCGACCGGATTGGTCGGCCTGCCTGGAGGCGGCCGGTTGTTGGCGGTGGACGTGGAGGGGCGCGAGGTGCTGATCCCGTTCCGACAGCCGATCGTAACGCGGGTGGACCGCGCGGCGCGCGAGATCGAGATCGAGCCGCCCGACGGACTGCTGGAGTTGTGATGATGCTCCGGGTGACCGTGGTGACGCTGTTCCCGGAGCTGTTCGGAGCGCCGCTCGCCACGAGCATTCTGGGGCGGGCGGCGGAGAAGGGGCTAGTCGCGTACCGGGTCGTGAACCTGCGTGACTACACTCACGACCGGCACCAGACGGTGGACGACTACCCGTACGGCGGTGGCGCCGGGATGGTGCTGAAGCCCGAGCCGTTCTTCGAGGCGCTGGACGACCTCGAGCCGGGCCCGCCTGTGGTCCTGCTGTCGGCCAGGGGCAAGCCGTTCACGCACGACGATGCGGTGCGGTACAGCCTGGGCGAGGAGCTCACGCTCCTGTGCGGACACTACAAGGACGTGGACGCGCGGGTTGCGGAGCGCGAGGGGACCGAGGAAGTATCGTTGGGCGATGTGGTGCTGTCGGGCGGGGAGTTCGCGGCGCTGTGCGTGATAGACGGGGTCGTGAGACTCCTGCCGGGCGCCCTCGGAGACCACGAGTCGGCGGCCAGTGACTCGTTCTACGAGGGGCTGCTGAGCCCGCCGAGCTACACGCGCCCGCCCGAGTACCGCGGGATGCAGGTGCCCGACGTGCTGCTGAGTGGGGACCATGAGAAGATCGCCGCCTGGCGCCGAGCGCAGGCGGAGCTGATAACTCGGGAGCGACGCCCCGATCTCTGGGCGCGCCACGAGACTGCACGAGGTTCCGACGGGGCCGAGACGTAAGAGGTGGAAGCATGAAAAGGCTAGACGAGATCCGGCGCGAGGGATTGCGCGACGATCTACCCGATTTCCGTCCCGGCGACACGATCCGGGTCTCGGTCCGCGTGCGCGAAGGTGACAAGGAGCGGCTGCAGGCGTTCGAGGGCGTTTGCATCGGACGTCGGGGCGCCGGGATCGGCGAGACGTTCATGGTCCGCAAGGTGTCCGGCGGCATCGGCGTCGAGCGGGTGTTCCCGCTGCACTCGCCGACCGTAGTGCGCATCGAGGTCGTGCGCACCGGCCGCGTGCGGCGGGCCAAGCTCTACTACCTGCGGAAGCTGTCGGGCAAGGCCGCCCGCATTCGGGAGCGGCGAGAGTCCTAGGTGCCGGACCCGACGCTTGAGCGCGAAGCGGCGCTCTGGGCGAAGGGATTCCGGCTCGTCGCCGGTCTGGATGAAGTGGGGCGCGGCCCCCTCGCCGGACCGGTCGTCGCGGCCGCGGTGGTCTTCGCGCCGGGTCAGGCAGCGATAGAGGGACTCAGGGACTCGAAGGTAATGAGTCCATCCGAACGCGAACGCGTGGCCGAGGAAGTCAGGGCGGCTGCCCTCCATTGGGCTCTCGGGGCCGCCTCCGTCCGGGAAATCGACCGCATCAACATCCGTCGCGCCAGCGCGCTCGCCATGCGGCGAGCGCTCGAGCGACTCCCCATAACTCCCGATCATGTTCTGGTTGACGGCACGCCGCTGCCGGAGCTCGGCATGGCGCACGAACCGGTAGTCGGGGGAGACGGGATCTGTCAATCGGTATCCGCGGCGGCCGTCCTGGCAAAGTGCGTACGCGACCACCTGATGGAGCAGCTCGCGCCGCGGTATCCCTCTTTTCACTGGGAATCGAACAAGGGGTATGCCACGGCAGATCACCTGAGCGCCCTCCGAGAAGGCGACCCGACTCCCCACCATCGAGTGACGTTCTCGCCGATGGCGCAGGGGGAGCTCTTCTAGCGGCTTCGCATCTCTTCTGCGCGTGACACCGCGCCGATCTTTTCGAAGGCCTGGGCGGCGGCCTGGAACGCACCCCGCGCGTCCCCGTCGCGGCCCACCAGACGGAACAGATCACCCAACTCCCGCTGCGCTTCGCCGACCGTCCATGGATGGCGCACGCGCTCCGCGATCGCCAGGGTCCGCTGCCCCAGCTCCAGTGCGCGGTCGAACTCTCCTGCCGCGCGGCTTATCAGCGAGAGAATGCGCAGCGCCTCCGCCTCACCCAGCGGGTCGTGATGTTCGGTGGCGAGATCGAGCGCGCGCTCGGCCTGCGCGCGGGCCAGATCCAGATCGCCCAGCGATGCAGTGGCCTCACTCTGAGCGGCGAGTGCCTGACCCATGATGCGCGCTTCACCCGCCTGCTCCGCAGCGCCGACGGCCCGCTCCGCGGCGTCCTCGGCGGACGCCAGGTCACCCGACTCCCTGAGCACGATTGTCGAGTTGAGCCATCCCTCGGCGAGTCCCTTCCACGAAGCCGCCTTCTCGAACGTCGCCGTCGCGAGGCGGTAGAAGCTGAGCGCGGTCACGTACTGCGCCAGGTAGCAGGAGACGTCACCCAGGTTGTTGGCGCAGCGCGCCGCCATCAGGTCGTCGGTGAGGCGGTCGGCCAGCGCCAGCGCACGCTCGAAGCCG
>JAUVTI010000170.1 GCA_030601605.1 Gemmatimonadales bacterium | reverse complement strand
TCCTCGCGCTCGGTCTCATTCTGATCAAGGCGCCGGCGCCGATGCTGGTGGCCGTCGGGATGTACCTGCCGTTCTACTCGACGGCGGCGATCTTCGTGGGTGGGCTGATCAAGTGGGCGTTCGATCAGAACCTGAAGCGGTCGGGATTCAACGATGAGCAGAAGCAACGGGCGGAGAACGCTGGTGTGCTGCTGTCATCCGGCTTCATCGCGGGGGAATCCCTGATGGCGGTGTTCATAGCGCTGCTGGTCATCAGCGGCGACTTCGTGCCGTGGCTGCTGGGCTTCCAGCGGCTCACCGGCGGGCTCTCGCCGAGCTTCTGGGCCAGCCTGATAATCTTCCCCGTAGTGGCCTACCTGCTTGGTTGGTACACGATCAAGAGGGCGCGGGCGTAGAGCGCAGCTGTGGCAGCAGTCGATCGAGAGCCGCCTCCACTCCTGGAGGCGGTTTTCGTTTCGGCGCACTCGTGCGATGTTCCATGTGACCATGAAGCCACTGCGCAGGGAAGAGCTCGAGAATATCAACCTCCTGGACATCGCTCCGGTGCGCCGCACCGAGTGCGAGGAGGTGAAGGGGCGGCTCGTGATCATCCGCCCCAAGCCGACGCGGCGCGGGATCCTCGCGATCCTGCACTGGGTCCAGTACGGGATGGCGGTGCCGCGCATCCGGCTGGACGACCGCGGCGCGTTCGTGTGGGGCCACCTGGATGGCCGCCGCACGGTGGGCGAGATCGCCCAACTCGCGCGGGAGCGCTTCGGGGAGTCGATCGAACCCGCCGAGGAGCGGGTGGGGCGGCTGGTGCTGATGTTCCGGCGCGAGGACCTGGTGGCGTTTCCGGGGCTGGATAGGGAAGGGGAAGAGGGAATGGGGAAGAGGGAATGGTGACCCGATCTGGTACCCTTCCCCCTTCCCCTCTCGAGACTGCCAAGGAATCCGCCCTACGCCGCCTCTTCCCGCTCCTCCCTGACATACCATCGAAAGAACAACACAGACGCCGTTCCGAAGATGATGAACCCGCCCACGATCTTCATGATGATGCCGGCGAGCTGCTGGTCGTCCCGGGCGGAGATCCAACCCAGCGGCGGAGCCAGCTCGTACACGGCGTAGATGGGGTAGTCGGCGAACGTGAGGAACGCGGCCGGCACGGTCGGGATGAACACGTTGAGCAGCAGGAACAGGATGCGCCCGGGATAGGAGAGCGGCTGCAGCTCCGGCAGCGGACCCAGCACCTGCCACCAGAACACCAGCCCTGCGAACAGCCACAGCATGTCCTTGAAGAACGACCCGAGCTGGGAGCCCGCGAGCCCGTCCACGACCACCGGCAGGTGGGTGGCGAGAAGCACCACGTTGAACACTGCGAAGGCGATGAGCGGCCGGCTGAGGAAGCGCGCCACGCGCCCGGCCCAACTCGGCCGGATCATGCGGCGCAGCAGCCACTGCGGCATCCCGTGTATCAGCAGCGGCGGCACGGCCATCGTGAAGAGCAGGAACTGCGCGGTGTGCACGCTCACGAGGTAGCCCGCCGCCAATGGGCCTACGGGCCAGTCGGCGGCGATCCACAGGACCAGCACGCCGAGTAGATACGACGTGACCTCGCGCCGCGTGGCGGGCGGATCGGCCTCAGCCGGCCCGAGCCGCTTGAGAGCGGCCGCGTAGCCCAGCAGCATCGAGGCCACCAGCAGCCAGACCCCGATGTACGGCTGCCAAACCCACTCCCACGCAGTGTCCTGCGCCGAGCACCACCAGGTCATTCGTGGTCCAGCGTCCCCAGCCGTTCGACCATTTCCGTGTAGGTGAGCACCGGCACCCGGAACCGCAGCAGGTTCGCCCGGGCGAGGTCGAGCACGATGAAGATCGAGTCGCCCGCTACCAACGGCCGGCGCAGTCCCGTCAGCATGACGTGGTAGCCGCCGGGGGCCAGCCCGACCGATGCACCAGCCGGAATCACCAGCCCCACCAGCGGCCGCATGCTCGTCACGCCGCTGCTGTCGGTGACGACGGTGTGGAGCGAAGCTGTGCCGGCAGCGGTGCTGACGGCGATCAGTGTGTCCGGGGAAGTGGCCGCATTGGCAATCGTGAAGTACAGCGACGAAACGTCCGGCGCCGCCGACGCCGTTGCGACGGCGTCGTAGATGGCTATGTGCCCCTTCGATGCGGTCAGAACACGCTCCGGCTGCCGCTCGCCGCAGGCGTACGAGAGGACGGCGACCAGCGCGGCCACTCCAATGATGCGTTGCTTCACTCGCTCCTCCAGTCGGCTTCCACCAACAGCGGAAGGTCGTGTGCCCAGTCCACCTGCCGCGTTCCGGACGGATACACCACGTGCGCGCGGTCGTCCGTCGTGAACGCAATGACCTGCGCGGCGTGGCCCATCAGGTAGTCGGTTTCCCCTTCGCCCTGTTTCACCGCCGGAGGCAGCATCAGGGAGCGGAGAATCCCGTTCACCTCTTCCGTGGAGCCTGTCAGCCCCACGAACGACGGATCGAATGCGTTGAGCCAAGTGCGCAGGCGCTCGGGCGTGTCGCGCTCCGGATCCACGGTGACCATCACGACCTTTACGCGGCTGGCCGTTTGCGGCGGCAGCTTGCGCAGCACCGCCGCGATGTTCGCCATGTGGACCGGGCAGATGTCGGGGCAGCTCGTGTACCCGAAGAAAAGGAGCGTGACGTAGCCCTGGGTCTCCTCGCGGAACGCGAACGGCTCGCCCGCGGTGTTGGTCAGCGTGAAGTCCGCCTTGGGCAGCGGCGCCGGCAGCACGGCGCCGTGGAGCTCGCCGGGGCGCGGGGAATCGCCGCCGCACGAGGCGACGGACAAAGCCACGGTTGCGAGGGCCGCGGCCAGCGCAGCCTTGCGGAGTATCGGGGTCATTCGGGAAACGGGTTGCCGGTCGAACAACGAACAGGGACGAATCGGAATCTAACCGCTCGTCCCTGCGCGCGTGTCCGATTCGGGTCGCCGTGCGCGCCCGCTTACCCGCTCAGTAGGTCGCCCAGTTGTCCACCCACGCGTTCCCCACCGGAGCGAACCCCGCCAGGGACTTGAGCGCCAGCCGCACGTAGCGGGAGTCGTAGTCGATGTCGAGATAGTTGCCGTCCACGTCGCCCTCATCAACCCACACCCCCTGCTGTTTCTTGAGGCCCGAGACGACCGCCCCGTCCACCCGCATGTCGTTGGCGTCCCACTCGATCTCCCCGCCTACCAGGATGACGCCGTTCCACTGGAAGCACCATGGGTCGGTGCCGCTTATCTGCAAGTCCCCGGTGACGATGAGCAGACCGTAGCCGGTGGTCGTCCCTGGCCCACAGCCGAGGAAGACGTTGCCCTCGAGCAGCATCACGGGGTAGCTGGAGTCCCAGTACCGTATGTTGTAGTAGTCGGGGACGATCCCGCCGGTGATTGTCTCGAGCCAATCGATCTTGGTCTGATTGGCGACGGAGCTCTTGCTGTCTGCCTCATACACGTACGGGCTCATGCCTGTGAGAGTGTACGTGAGGGGTGAGGGCGCCCAGCCGCTGGGTACGCGCAGCGCGTAGACGTCGGGCTCGTTGCATCCACTCGGAGCCTGATCGACGCCCCTGAGCTCGCCAGTGCTGGTCCATCCGGAGGTTTCGAGTCCGTTCGCCGCCGTGAACGCCGCGAGCACCTTCATGCTGTTGCGTTGCCAGTGCGCGAACTGGGCCACCGTGCGCACCGCCTGCGGGTCCTGTCCCTGGGTGGGATCGATCAGGTGTCCGGTGGAGCGCACGATGTACATCCAGGGGGTGAGCGTGTCGGCCGGCCGCTGCACCACGTGCGCCACCACGTCGACGTAACCGCCCTGCACGTTGATCCGCACGGAGTCGCCGTCCAGCGGCCTGATGGCGCGGTCACAACCGTCGAAGCTCACCGTCCCGAGGTACGTCTGGAGCCCGCTCTGCGCCACAGCGAGCACGCTCACCCGGTCGCCGCTCGAATCGGCGATCCGCCGGTCGGTCTGGACCCGTATGAACGCCACCGAGAGCATGAGCGTCACGATGGCCACGACGAAGATCGTGATGGGGAGTGCAAAACCGTGCGGCTCGCGCAGTCGTGGCACGGCTAGTTCACCTTGTTCAGGAACGGCACCCGGGCAATGAGTTCGAACGTCGTCGGCTTGTCCGATCCCCGTGGCGGGTACTCGCTCGCGGCCACGAGTCGGAGCTCGAGCCCGCGAATCGAGTCCACGCCACCTGCGGGCGGGCAGGTGGTCGGCTGCAGGCCCATTCCCACGAGGCACCTGAATCCGGAGCTGGTATCGAAGGGTGCCACCAGCTCTTCGTAGGCGGCGCTCCCGGACTTGCGCCAGAGGGCGAGCCGTCCTGGTATCTCGGAGGAGCCCGCGAACCGGTAGGTCACGTCCTGATACAGGTAGAGGATTCGGCCGGCGTCCGGGAGCGAATCGCTGATGCCGGAGATCTGCACCAGCCTGCCGCCCGGCACCACGAAGATGCTATCGGCACTCCACGCCGACATGTTCGTCGAGCTGGCCACCGAGAGTCCGCTGACGGCGCGGCAGGTGCCGTCGTCCCGCCGATGCCCCACCCCGCCGCCTCCGGCCGTGGCGGACCGCGGCGAGTCGCG
>JAUVTI010000130.1 GCA_030601605.1 Gemmatimonadales bacterium | reverse complement strand
AGCGCGAGCCGCGGGCGGCCGGGCGTGCGCTCCTGCTCGCCGTGCTCGCGCCGCTTCCGTACGCGATCGCGGCTTTGCTCCCGCACCCGTACGGCGAGCCCGTCGCGGCAGCCCTGCTCCTCGTCGCGGTTGTCGTCCGGCTCGCCCCACTGGGGGCCGCGGCCGACCGTAGTGTAGAGGTGGTAGTCCCTGAGCTCCGTCACGCCGACCGAGGCGGCACCCAGCTTGAGGGCCCACCGCTCGATGAACTCGGTGATCTCACGCGCGTCGGACTCCACCTGTTCGGCGGCGGGTTCGGCGTCCACGAACGGGCGCAGCCGCTCGATGGTCCAGAAGCTCGCGTCGGCGGCCGAGAACGTATAGGGGGAGTAGGCGGATGCTCCCTTGGACAACAGGCCTGGGAGGACGCGGAAGCGGTCGTCCAGCTCCCGCTTGGTGGGCCGCGCGCCGTAGTACTGTTCGAACCGGTCCGTCCCGGGTTCGAGCAGGCGCCTGGAGAACATGATGTCGCGCTCGTCGATTCGCGTTCTCGGCGTGTCGTCCCCTACTGCCGGATTCGGCGTAGGGATCACGAGGGCGAGCAGGACGACAACCGTGACGAGGAGCAGGGCGGCCGCGACGGGCTCGCCGTACGGTTGCGGGAGCAAAGCCGCGATCGCGTACGGAAGCGGCGCGAGCACGGCGAGCAGGAGCGCACGCCCGGCCGCCCGCGGCTCGCGCTCGAGCAGTGAAGCCGCACCCGTCAGGGCCAGCATGAGGCAGAGAAGTGCTCCGACGGCGAGGGCGATTGAAATCATCATGTGTGAGTTCGACGGGTCGTCGGACAATAGCCCGGCGAGTCACGCCTGGGGAAGCCCCGATACGCCGCTGAGCCGCTGCAGCAGTGTCCGGCCCGACTCGGAGACGACCCGCATCCGCTCCTCGAGCACCCGCATCTCACCCATGTAGTGCAAGTCGTTTTGCGCGTCGCGCGTCAGATCGGTCAGCAATTGGCCCAGCTCTACAACCCGTCGCGCGTCTTGGCCAGTGGTCTGTTGCTGGATCTCCACTACCAGCCTGAGCGCCTTCTGCGTGCGCTCCTGGACGGTGTTGATCTGGCGGCCCATGTCGGTCGACACCTGGGCGAGACGCTCGTTCACTGCGACCACCTTGTGCAGCACGCCGTCCAGATCCTCGACGAGATGGCTCACCCGGTCGAGGAAGTGATTGAAGTCGAGCGCCAGCTCACCGAACTCGTCGTCGGACCTGACCTCCGCCCGCTGGGAGAGGTCGAGCCGGCCCTTGGCCAACCGCGCCACGGCTGACCGGAGTCGAAGCAGCGGCTCCATCCGCACGCGCAGCAGCAGGAACAGCACGATCGTGTGCAGAATGACGTTCGCCATCCCGACTACCGAGATCACGCGTGCCTCGGCCCACCATTCGGAGAGATGCGCGGACTGGTAGCTTCGGACCGAGACCTGGCCGAGCACGTCACCGGGCTTTGCCGTGAAGTGACAGGTCGTGCAGAACGGCTCGGCCGTGAGCTCCACTACTGCCTCGTGGTACCGGCCGTCGGACCACTCGGGCTGGAGGCCCTTGGGCTCGAAGCCGAAGGACTGCCGGATCGCATCGATGGTGAGCGACGTGGGAACGATGGCGATCTCGAGACCTATTTCCTCGTGGTTGCGGCGGATTATGGGATAGACCGTCCGGGCGGCGACAGGCCCTCCCTGGTTGAGCATGATGTCGCGCACGTCGGACGCGAGTCTCTCCGCAGCGAGCTCCGTGATCTCCTGATCCTGGCGCTGGAACTGGTACCACTCGAGCGCGAACCGCCCGCCAAGCTCGAGGACGATGATGATCGTCAGAGCCAGGAGGAAGTCCCGGATCACCCGGATCGCGAAGGACCGGTCGAACCGGCCGGTAGTGAAATCCACGTTGCCCACAGGGACACCTGGTTGGTGGTGTCAGGTAAACTGCGCGGCGGGGTGAGGGGTTCCGCGCCGTCCTGGCGGCCTGGCAGTCTAGGCCGACCGGCCGTATCGTTGAGGAGCTTCTCCCGGAGTCGCCCGACTTGACCGACATGCTCGATCGTTTGAAGGCGGCGCTCGCCGACCGCTACGCCGTGGAGCGGGAGCTCGGCAGCGGCGGCATGGCCATCGTCTTCCTCGCCCGCGACCTCAAGCACGACCGTGAGGTGGCGATCAAGGGGCTGCGGCCCGAGCGCGCCGCCGCGCTCGGCACGGAGCGCTACCTGCAGGAAATCCACATCGCCGCGCGTCTCAACAACCCGCACATCCTCCCACTCCATGATTCGGGAGAGGCTGACGGGCTTCTCTACTACGTCATGCCCTACGTGGAAGGGGAGTCGCTGCGGGACCGGCTGGATCGTGAGAAGCAGCTGCCCGTGGAGGAGGCCCTGCAGATCGCGCGCGAGGTAGCCACGGGCCTGAGCTACGCCCACAGCCAGGGCGTGGTCCACCGGGACATCAAGCCGGAGAACATCCTGCTCTCCGGCGAGACGGCCGTGATCACCGACTTCGGCATCGCGCGGGCCATCTCCGCGGCCGGCGGCACGCGGCTGACGGCAACCGGCATCGCGATCGGCACCCCGACGTATATGAGTCCCGAACAGGTCGCGGGTGACCGGGAGCTCGACGCCCGCAGCGATCTCTATTCGTTGGGTTGCCTGCTGTACGAGATGCTGGCCGGGGAGCCTCCGTTCACCGGTCCCACGGTCGAGGCCGTGATCGGCAAGCACGTCTCCGCCCCGCCGCCGCAGGTGACGGTAGCGCGATCGTCGGTGCCACCTGTGATCTCGGCCGCGATCCAGCGGGCAATGGCCAAAGCCCCGGCGGACCGCTACGCCACGGCGTCGCAGTTTCGTGAAGCCCTGAAGCTCGAGTCCGTCTCCGGAGCGCGCGCCGTCACTGAGAGGCGGTCGCCCCTCAAGCCGCTCGCGATCGCCACCGTCGTGCTCGCGGCGCTGCTTGCGGTCGTTGTGCTGTGGCCGCGCGCGGTGCGCGATGTGGACCCTGACCTGGTGGCGGTGATGCCGTTCCGGGTCATCGGACCGGGACTCGAATACCTCCGGGAGGGGATGGTCGATCTGCTCGCCGCGAAGCTGACGGGGGAAGGCGGGCCGAGAGCGGTCGACCAGCGCACTGTTCTCAGTGCGTGGCGCCGGGCGGGCGGGACCACGACGTCCGACCTCACGCAGGAGGAGGCGCTGGAGATAGCCCAGTCAATCGGAGCGGGACGGCTGCTGCAGGGGAGCGTCGTGGGAACGCCGCAGGGCAACGTACTGGAGGCGACGCTGGTCGAAGTGCCGAGCGGCCGGCAGCTGGCACAGGCGCGCGTTGAGGGTGCCTCCGACAGCCTGCGCTTCCAGATCGACGACCTCACGGCCCAGCTCCTCGTGCGGCAAGCCGGGGAGGCCGAGCAGCGCGTCGCATCGCTCACGAGCACTTCGCTCGACGCGCTCAAGGCCTACCTGGACGGCGAGGCGCTGTTCCGCCGGGGGCAGTACACCGAGGCAGCCGACCGCTTCGGCCGAGCCGTAGAGCTCGACCCCACATTCGCTCTGGCAGCGCTCGGACTCGTGTCGGCCAAGCAGTGGACCGTGGGCGGGTTCGACTCGCTCGGTGTTGTCCTGGCATGGCGGTACCGGGACCGGCTCAGCCCGCGGGATAGAGCGCAGGCAGCGTGGTTCGCGGGCTCCCGGTACCCCGAGCCGTCGAACACGGCAGACCGCGCGCGCAACCTGGAGTTCTGGCTCGAGGCGGCCCCCGACCGGCCCGACGCATGGTACTGGGGTGGAGAGGGCTACTACCACTTCGGTGCCCTAATCGATGCCGAGAACTACCGCGAGCTGGCCGCCGACTATTTCCGGCGGGCACTTGAGCTGGACTCGAGCTTCACTGCGCCCGTTATCCACCTGATCAGCCTTGCGGCAGAGCGGGGCGACAGCGCCGAGGTGCGGCGGCTCTCGACGCACTATCTCGGGATAGACTCCACGGGCAACATGGCCGACTTCGTACGGTGGCGCAGCGCGATCGCGCTCGGCAACGAGGAGGCCCTCACGCAACTGCGTACCCGGTTCGAGAGGATGAGTACGCAGAGTCTGGCGGGGCTCATGGGGGCGGGCGTCGAGAGCGGCTATGCGATGGAAGACGTCGACCGTGCGGCGGAGATCCTCGAGCGCCGGCCTGAAGCCCCCTCGCAGCGGTTCATCAATCTGCTGCGGGTCCATGACACGTACCTGGCCCGCGGCAGGCCCAGCGCAGCGCTGCGCGTCAACAGGGCGATCGAGGTACTGAACCCGGGGGCCGGCGCAACGCTGGATGTCCTGGACGCGGTCTACGCGGGTGGTGACCGTGCGGCCGCGGCGGATGCCGCGCGGCGGCTCGATGCCTGGGTGGCGTCGCTGGGCCAGAGCAACGACCCCAACCAGGCGGGTGCGGCCTGCGGCGGTTCCCTGTGGCACGCGGTGCAGGGGCAGACCGATGGACTCTCGGAGCCCATCGCCCTGCTGCGCCAGGTGCGCTCTCCACCGGCGGACGCAGCTACGTACCATGTCAGCGTGCTGTGCGCAGCCACCCTGGAAGCGCTGTTGGCGGCGGCCGGCGGCGGGTCGGATCTCCGCACGGCGCTGGCGCAGTTGGACTCGCTGGTGCAGGTCGGCTTCGCATTCCCCTGGCAGATGGTCGCGGTCGCTACTCTTACCTCGGCGCGACTGCACGAACGGCGTGGAGACCGGGAGTCCGCCCTCGCTGCGGTGCGGCGCCGCATGCATTACGCCGGGACGTACCTCGCTCCCGCACTCCGCGAAGAGGGCCGCCTCGCGGCGCAGCTGGGTGACCGCGAGGGCGCCGTCCGCGCCTACGAGCACTATCTCACGCTGATGTCGGACCCCGAACCCTCGCTGCAGCCGGACGTGGAGCAGGTGCGCGCCGAGCTGGCGCGGCTGGTGGGAGAGGGGGCGGGGCTGTAGGCCAGCGAGAGCACCCCCCGCACAAGAGCGTATTCCGGAGAACGAAACATTCCGAAGGAGCAGACATGTCCGACTCGAAACCCCAGAGCTTCGCCAATCACCGAAAGTTCGTTCTCCCATACCACGGCGTCGCGTTCCTCTTGATCATCGTCAACGTCGGCTACGCGGCCTGGATGACGATCACCAGGTTCTCGGTCGCGAACCTGATGTACCTGCTGCTGGCGATCGCGGTCTTCCTTCTCTTCGGGTACGCACGCGTGTTCGCGGTAGGCGTCCAGGACCGCGTGATCCGGTTGGAGGAGCGGCTGCGCCTCGAGCGGCTGCTCCCAGATACGCTCAAGCCGCGCATCGGGGACTTCACGGTGGCTCAGCTCGTGGGCCTGCGCTTCGCGAGCGACGCGGAGCTGCCCGCGCTCGCCCAGGAGGTGCTGGATCAGAACATCGAAGGTAGGGACGAGATCAAGAAGAAGGTCCGTGAGTGGCGAGCGGACCACTGCCGGGTCTGACCGCCGCGTGATCTCCCGCGTTCGTGTGGAGAACGCGCCCACGCGACACCGAAATCCGGCCGGAAGCGTGTGGATGCGGTGTGGATCCGGTTTTACACACTTCCACATTGCGTGGAGAGAATGTGGAAGCCGGTGAGGGAAAAGCGATTGGATCTCCACAAACTTTCCCTGCAACGGATTGCACATCGAAGAAAAGACGGCGCTTGTGCGCGAGTGTCGGCCGTTTAGATTGGCTTCACGTCATGCAGGGGAAGGGTCGAGACC
>JAUVTI010000111.1 GCA_030601605.1 Gemmatimonadales bacterium | reverse complement strand
AGCTCATCTTTCGCCTCATCAAACAGCAAGTGGGGTCGCCGGAGGCCGCGCAGGGGGTCGTCCTGGACGGCTTTCCTCGCACCAATCGCCAGGCGCAGACGGTGGACCGCATACTGGCGGCGCGGGAGGAGCGGGTGAACTCGGTCCTGCTGTTCGACGTGCCCGAGGAGGAGCTCGTCCGGCGACAGCTCGCCAGTGCGCCCGACGGCGAGCGGAGCGACGAGACCATTCAGGCGATCAAACACCGGGTCGACGCGTACCGGAAATCAACCGCGCCGCTGATCCTGCACTACCGCGAGCTGGCGGTGTTGGCGATCGTCCCCGGGACGGGCACTGTGGAGGAGGTCGCCGAAGCGGTAAAGAAGGAAGTAGGGGACTAGACGGCGGTTCACCGACGTCGCCTCTCGTATTCGCAAATTCTCCATAGACCGCGCGCGCGGTAACCCCGGTTACAGCACCACCGTGACCGTCGCGCTCGGCTGCCCGATGCCCGCCTTGTTCACGGCGAACACCCGGTGGTGCAGGTCCTCACGGCGCGGCTGATTGCTCACCAGCTCCTCCGTGTCGGTGGAGATCCCGATGTCCTTCCAGCGGGTGCCTTCCCGCTTCCGCTGGACCTTGTACACGCCGGGCGCGCCGCCATCCACCGGCGGCTTCCAGCGCAGGATGGCCCAAGTGTCACCCTCGGCCACGCGCAGGGCGAGGGCCGTGATCTCGGCCTCGGCTCTTGGAAACCGCGACATACCAACCTCCTTGTGAGATGAAAAAGGGAGTGAACACAGTTTGCCGGCGCCCGGTCGCCCGCCGGCGGTGGGCCCGCGCCCAGGCTCACCTCCAGATGACGAACGGACGCTCGCAAACACCGTGAGGACCGTTTTCCGCATGGTCCTGTCAATTGACGGCGTAGTGATGTCAGGGGACAAACGGTCGATGACAATCGACCGTGCGGTGCTGCCAATTGACGGCAGGGTGAGGTCAATTGACAGACGGCCGATGTCAACTTGCAGCGGGGTGATGTCAGTTGACACCGGGGTGATGTCACTTGACAGCAGCGTGGTGCGGAGCGACGGTCTGTCCGTGGGTAGCCCCCAGAAATTCGACGTTGCCCCAGGAATGATTGAAAGCCGCCCTGTGTCTTGCGGGACAAGGGCGGCTTTCGGGTGGAGATCGTTGCTTACAGGACCGTACAGGCGTTCTTCATATGCAGGCGCACTTCAGGACAAACTTCTCTCTCGCTCTTCCACCTGCAACAGTGCAACTGACGTAGTAAATGGTCTGCTGATGCGGAATCTTCACCGTGCCTACAGCGAACTCACTGTCGTTGCCAAGGTAATGCTCCAAACCAGAAGCAGAGCATTGTTTTGGCGCGTTGCAACCCCGGTTGAAGCAGCGGGCTCCTTTGGCTGCGCCCTGTAGTTTGAGTTTGTCTAGGATATCATGGATTGCGTCTCGTTTCTGCTTCTTATTATTTGCCTTGAACTGGATCGAGGTCGTTACCCCAAATGGGACTTTGAGGCGGAACTCCCTTTCCGTGCACGCCGCCCTCTTCCTTTTGGGGCCTTTGGTTTCTCGCCTTCTTTTCGCTGCCATGACGCCACCTCCGGGTGAAGTTCCACCTTCCTTGGCGGCCGTAGTGGTCATGTCCGTCGGCTGGCGTGGGGCGCGGGCGTCAGAGCGGCGGCTGGGGCCGGGAGGGGCCACCGTGCGTTGTTATGCGACAATGCTACTTGCAGATCAAGCTGAGGGCAAATCCACTCGACGTGTTCGGCGCCGGCACCGCACCCGCCGCCCGCAGCACATTCCGCTCCACGCGGCACGATTGCGGTTCGCCCCGCACCTGGTTGTCTCCCTACCGTCCCGCATGCTTGCACGCGTGCGCTCGGCCGCAGTCCTCGGCATAGATGCCTACATCGTCGACGTGGAAACGGACATCGCGAACGGTCTGCCGTCGTTCAGCACCGTCGGACTTCCTCATGGAGCTGTGAAGGAGGGCCGCGAGCGCGTGGGAGCGGCGGTGGTGAACTCGAGGTTCAATTTTCCGCTCAAGCGAATTACGGTGAACCTCGCCCCGGCCGACGTGCGCAAGGAGGGGTCCGCCTTCGACCTGCCGATCGCGCTGGGCATTCTCGCCGCCACCGAGCAACTCCAACCGAATGGCGCCGCCGGGAGCGGCACGGCGCCCGCGCTGGACGACTACCTCGTGGTGGGGGAGTTGGGACTCGAGGGGGGCGTGCGCCCGGTGAGGGGGGCGCTCTCCATCGCCGTCGCCGCAAGGCGGCAGGGGCTCAAGGGTGTAATCGTGCCCGCCCAGAACCTCGCGGAGGCCGGCGTCGTGGACGGCATCGACGTGCTCGGTGCTGTGTCGCTCGCCGAGGTTGCGCGGTTCTTCAGTGGGGAGGGCGCGCTCGCTCGCTCATCGGTGGACCGTGGCGCTCTGTTTTGCGCCGAGGTTCCGGACGAGGTGGACCTGGCCGAGATCCGCGGGCAGGAGCACGCCAAGCGCGCCCTGGAGGTAGCCGCCGCCGGAGCGCACAACCTGCTCATGGTGGGCCCGCCGGGCTCCGGCAAGACCATGCTGGCGCGCCGGCTCCCCACGATCCTCACCGAGATGACGCTCGACGAGGCGCTCGAGACCACCAAGATCCACAGCGTGGCTGGTCTGCTGCGGCCAGGAGCGTCGCTCGTTACGACGCGGCCGTTTCGCGCGCCGCACCACACGATCAGCGACGGTGGCCTCATCGGCGGCGGCGCGCACCCGCGCCCCGGGGAGGCGAGCCTCGCCCACGGCGGCGTGCTCTTTCTGGACGAGCGGCCCGAGTTTCGCAGGCACGTGCTCGAGGTGCTGCGGCAGCCACTCGAGGACGGGTTCGTGACGATCTCACGCGCGGCCTCGTCGCTCTGCTACCCTGCGCGCTTCATGCTGGCTGCGGCCATGAACCCGTGTCCCTGCGGCTACTTCGGCGACATCGCCCGCGGCTGCACCTGCGGACCGTTTGTCATCGAGCGCTACCTGTCGCGCCTCTCCGGTCCGCTGCTGGACCGGATCGACATTCACATAGAGGTGCCGGCGGTGCCGTACAAGGAGCTCTCCTGCGAACGCAGCGGGGAGCCGAGCGCGGCGATACGAGAGCGCGTAAACACGGCGCGCCGGCGTCAGCTGGAGCGCTTCGCCGGGCGCGACGGATTGTACGCCAACGCGCACATGGGACCGCGGGATCTCAAGCGCTTCTGCCACGTGCGCCAACAGGCCGACGCGCTGCTCAAGACCGCCATCGCGCGGCTCAAGCTCTCGGCCCGGGCGTATCACCGGGTGCTGCGCATCGCGCGCACCATCGCCGACCTGGAGGGGAGCGCGGACATTGCGTCGGCCCACGTGAGCGAGGCGGTGCAGTACCGCAGCCTGGATCGGCCCGTAGCGTAGCGTACCGCTCGCCGTCGGCCCATCCCCTGAAGCGCTGAGCCGGCGCGCCGTCCGCAGTCTCACGCCGCCTGTGATTCATTCGCCCATGCCCGCCACCTCGAAACTCGAGGCGTTGCTCGCCACGTTCCCGTCCATCCTCGTTGGGTACTCGGGCGGCGTGGACTCCGCGCTTCTCGCGGTGGTAGCGCGGCGCGTGCTCGGCAGGGAGCGCACGGTGGCGGCGATGGGGCTCAGCGCCTCGTACCCGGGAGCGCAGCGCGAGCAGGACCGGGACGTCGCACGGCAGTTCGATCTGCATGTCGCCGAAGTTCCCACCGACGAGCTGAGCGATCCCGACTACGTCGCCAACGCGCCGAGTCGCTGCTACTTCTGCAAGCGCGAGCTGTGGAGCAAGCTGGTGCGCCTGGCCGAGGAGCGCGGGCTCGCAATCGTGGCGGACGGCACGAACGCTGACGATCTCGGCGACCACCGGCCGGGGCTCCAGGCTGCCAACGAGTTCGAGATTCGCTCACCGCTCGCCGAGGCCGGATACACCAAGCAGGACGTACGCGACGAGGCGCGCTCGATCGGCATTCCGATCTGGGATGCCCCGGCGGCTCCGTGCCTCTCGAGCCGCGTCATGTACGGGCTGTCGGTGACGCCCGAACGCCTGGGCCAGGTGGAACAGGGCGAGTCGTTCCTGCGCGCCATCGGTGTGCAGGGTGACCTCAGGCTGCGGCACCGGGGCGGGGAAGCACGTATCGAGGTGTCCCCGTCCGAGTTTCCCCGCGTGCGCCGGCACGGGGAGCGCCTGGCCGCCGAGCTGCACGCTCTGGGATTCGAGTGCGTCACGCTCGACCTCGCGGGGTACCGCAGGGGCAGTCTCCTGAACGGAGGCGAGCCGATGCTCGAGTTGCTCGCCCCCTCGACCTGAGTCCATGCGGCTCTTCGTCGCGATCAATCTCCCACCTGAGGTCCGGCAGGATCTGTGGGAGGCCGCCGAGCCACTGCGGAGCGGCGGCTACCCGATTCGCTGGGTCGGCCCGGAAGGCATCCATCTCACACTCAAGTTCCTCGGTGAGGTGGGCGCTGAGCGGGAACCGGAGATCACCGCGGCCATCGATGGCGCGACGCAGGGGACCAGGCGCTTCATGCTTCCCATCGGGGGGTTCGGCGCGTTTCCTTCAGCCGGTCACCCCAGGGTCGTTTGGGCGGGGTGTGAGGGCGTTCCCCCACTGGAGCTGCTGCAGCACCGGCTCGAGCAGGAGATGGAACGGGTGGGTTTCGCGATCGAGGGGCGGCCGTTCCACCCGCATCTGACGCTGGGGCGGGTCAAGCGGCACGCGCGCCCGGGCGAGCTGCGCGACTTCGGGGCCGTGCTCGAACCGCTCACCTACGCGAACGAGGTCGAGGTGCGCTCGGTGGATCTGATGCAGAGCAACCTCTCACGTGAGGGGGCAACGTATACGGTGCGGCACGCCGCGGAGCTGGAGCCATGAGGGACGGCTACATCAAGAACGCACTGGCCTCCATCGGTTGCCTCACTGTGTTCGTTCTGGTGGGCTTCGTGGCCTGGGAGTACCGCGGGCAGGTGGGGCGCGCTGTGCGCTCCACATTGCAGGGCGAGGCACAGACCAGCCCCGCTCTCCCGCAGGAGCCGACCGTCGGTACGCCTTCGCCGCGTTCGCTCGAGTCGGCCGAGCGCAAGGAGCGCGACGTCGGACGCCGCGGCGGTCCCGTCTCTGTGCGGCTCACCGCCGACGAGATGGCCTCGATCATCCAGGACCGGCTGGATCCGGTGGCCAAGCGCGCGCTCGATTCGCTGCGCGTGACGCTGGAGGAGGGCCGCTTCACACTGGACGCCCAGGTCTTGCTCGAGGTGTTCAGCCAGGAGATGCTTGGACCGTGGGCCCAGTTCCTGGGGGGCAGGCAGCCGCTGCGCGTGGGCGGGCCGGTCGCGCTGCGCGACACGGGTATATTGGCCTGGAGCGCCGACGAGTTCGTGATCGGGCCGTTTCCGTTTCCGCAATCTGCGATCCCCAGTCTGGTGAACCATCTCACCGGGGGGAGCGACGGCGCCCTCATCATTCCGGTTCCGGAATCGGTGGGCGACGTGCACGTGAGCCCCGGAGGCGTAACCTTCTATCGGCGGGTGGACTGATGGCCAAACGCGTGCTGGTCGTGGACGATGAGAAGGGAATCCGGGAGGCGCTGCGCAACATCCTGGAGGATGAAGGCTTCCAGGTGAAGACGAGCGACTCCGGATCGGGTGCGCTGAGGGCGTACGCGGAGTTCCGCCCGCACCTGGTGATCCTCGACGTGAAGATGGCCGGCCTCGACGGGCTGCAGACGCTGGAGCGGATCCACGAACAGGAGTGGCGCTCGCAGGTCGTCATGATCTCGGGGCACGGCACCATCCAGACGGCGGTGGAAGCGACTCAGCTGGGCGCGTACGACTTCCTGGAGAAGCCGCTCGACACCGACCGCATCCTCCTCACGCTGCGGCACGCGCTGGAGCATGCCACCCTCGAGTCCGAGAACCAGCGGCTGCGCGAGTCGTTCGGGGACCGGTACGCGATCGTGGGAGACAGCGCGGCGATGGGCCGGCTGCGTGACGTGATCGAGAAGGTCGCGCCCACGGGAGCACGGGTGCTCATCACGGGTCCCAACGGAAGCGGCAAGGAACTCGTGGCCCGAGCCATTCACCGCGGATCGCCGCGCGTCGACCAGCCGTTCGTCGAGGTGAACTGCGCGGCCATCCCCAGCGAGCTCATCGAGAGCGAGCTGTTCGGACACATGAAGGGCTCCTTCACAGGGGCCTTCGCCGACAGGGCAGGGAAGTTCGAGCAGGCCGACGGGGGCACCCTGTTCCTCGACGAGATCGGGGACATGAGCGCGGCTGCGCAGGCGAAGGTCCTCAGGGCGCTGGAGGAGGGCAAGCTCACCCGCATCGGCGCCACCAAGCCAATCTCTGTCGACGTGCGAGTGATCGCCGCCACCCTCAAGAACCTGGAAGACGAGGTAGCAGCCGGCATGTTCAGGGAAGATCTTTACTACCGGCTGAACGTGCTGCCCATTCACGTGCCCGCCCTGAGGGAGCGGACGGAGGATATCTCGCTTCTCATCGACTACTTC
>JAUVTI010000029.1 GCA_030601605.1 Gemmatimonadales bacterium | reverse complement strand
ATCTCCGCGGTCACGACCACGGGCGGTGACAGGTCGAACTCCTGCTCCACGTCGAGGTCGGTCTCGAAGGTGAAGGCCACGCCGTTGAACGAGCCCATCACCCGGATGCTCTTGTCGACGAGGTCGGGGTGCGCTTGGCGGAAAGCCGCGTCCTCGGGAGCGTCACTCGAGATCTTGTGTACCTCGAAGTCGATGCGCGAATACGTGCCCGTCGGGACATCAATACTGAATTGCTGCTCCGCGCCGGGGGTCAGCGGCAGGTCCACCAGGACCGGGCCGATCTCCACTTCCTCACATCCCGCAGGCTCGGGCTCGGTGTCGCAGTCCGCGGTCTCCACGGCCTTGAGCTCGATCTCCCGCAGCACGATCTCGACACTCGTGAGAATGAGCGTGTCGGTGCCGATGCCGAGGGTATCGTCGAGCAGGCCCATCCGGCTCAGCGCCGGCGGTGCGCCGCCTGCGGCACCCTGGGTAGCGAAAGAGACTGCAACCCCGCCTCGGTGTTCCAACGCCGTAGGGTCGCTGCACGCAACGATGATGACCGCAGCTGCGAGCAGCAGGGATAGTGTACTTCTCATGGTGCTCCTCCCCCCGCAGGGGTTTGTGATCCAAACAATCTAGCACAGCCCGTGTCACCGGTAGGTGACCGGCAGCACGCGCCCCGGGGTCAGGCCCCGGAGCGCGCGCCAGCCGAGACTAGAAGTCGTCGGGCTCCCCGTCGCTGTCGTGGTCCTCGAAGGCCTCGATGGACTGCTTGATGTTCTCCTTCACGAGGCTCTCGTGCTGGCCACCCTTGTTGCCGTCCTGCGGGTTTACCAGGTTGCCGGAGCCGTCGCGGAACCAGCTGTCCACTCCGAGCAGCACCGTCACGTTGGTGCTCGTCATCTCCGCGGTCACGACCACGGGCGGTGACAGGTCGAACTCCTGCTCCACGTCGAGGTCCGTCTCGTACGTGAACGCCTGTCCATTGTACGAGCCCTGCACCCGGATGCTCTTGCCAGCGAAGTCCGGGTGGGCCATGCGGAACGCGGCATCCTCTTCATCGCTGATACTGATCTTGTGGATCTCGAACTCGATCTCGTCGTAGGTGTCCGGACCCGGGGTGATCGTTACCAGGGTTCCGGTCTCGCCGTTCAGAGGAACGTCGAGCAGCACGGGCCCCACCTCGAACTTCTCGCAGTCGTCGTTGCCGGGCAGGTCATCGCACGCGGTTGCCGACTGGCGCTTGAGCTCGATCTCGCGCAGAACGACTTCGACGCTCGTGAGGATCAGCTCGTTGCTCTGACCGTCCGAGAGCGTGTCCGAGGCCATGCTGAGGAAGGCGCCCGAGGCCGCGGCCGGTCCGGCGCCGCTGGTGAACGAGAGCGAGACGCCCGCTTCCGTCTCGAGGCCCGAGGTGTCACTACAGGCCGCGACTAGCACGGCGGCCGCCAGAATGAGAGTGGTGCGCTTCATGGTGCTCCTCCTGTCCATACAGTTCGTGCGGGCCACCGCGGCGCCGCCACGGACAGGAAGTGCAAGTGTGATGCCACTTGCCACGCCGCTCGCTCGAGCCCCGGAAGTCCCCGTGATACGGCGGGCTTGAAACCATTGTGACGACGGTCACGCCTGGTTGGTCTGCCACGAAACGAGGCAGGGTGATCCGGAATAGAGCACTGCACAGCGGCCACGCGTGGAGGCTGTGACTTGTCGACGAGTCACTAATGGGAGGGGCGACCAGGGAAATGCCTGGTTGCAACTGGGGGCCGGCGAGCGCGCCGGCCCCCGGATGCGGGGCTGGAGCTACGTCAGTACTGCGGTGCCGCTTGTCACTGCTGTACTACCGTTCCAACCCCGGCTGGCGCGAACGCCAGCCGGGAGTCCCGCTACTTCACGTGCTTGCTCACCAGCTTGGTCATCTCGAACATGCTCACCTGTGCCTTGCCGTTGAAGACTGGCTTCAAGTTCGCATCGGCATTGATCATGCGCCGGTTCTTCTTGTCCTGGAGCTTGTGGCGCTTGATGTACTTCCACAGCTTCTTGGTGAGCTCCGTCCGCGGAATCGGCTTGGAGCCGACGACCGCCGCCAGCTTGGCGTCCGGCTGCACCGGCCTCATGAACGCGAGGTTCGGCTTCCGCTTCTTCCGCTTCTTCTTCTTCTTGACCGCCTTCTTCTTGCGCCGCTTCACGACGCGCTTGGCCTTCTTCCGCTTCTTGGCGACCTTCTTCTTTTTCTTGGTCGCACGTTTCTTCTTGGCCGGGCGTCTCTTCTTCTTGGTTGCGCGCTTCTTCTTCTTGGTTGCGCGCTTCTTCTTAGCGGGCTTCCGCTTCTTGGTTGCACGCTTCTTCTTGGCGGGCTTCCGCTTCTTGGTTGCGCGCTTCTTGGTCTTCTTGCGCACGGCCTTCTTCTTCTTTCTCTTCTTGGCCATTGTTCTCCTCGGAGTAGGTTGTGAACGGTGACAACCAGCCCCTACACGCCCACCAAAGTAAGACATTCTTTCTGACAGACAAGACTTTTTCCCCTCTGAGTTTTCCCTGGGACACGCAGTGCCCCCCTCTGAAAGCAGGTGTGGGAACGCGATTCTCCCCCCTGGAAAACGTGTTTGCCCCTCTGAAAACGCATGATTTCCCCTCTGTAGACTGTGTGTTTCTCCCTCCGGCGAAACATCTTCTGGGAGGGCCGTCAGGGACATTTCCCCTCTGTGGCGAACCCCCTGCGGGAGGGGGCGCGGAAACGTTCCGGAGGGGTGGCGAGCCCGCCTGACGCGGGGCCGAGAGTCCCCCGGAGGGCGTCCCGTGGGAGACCGGCGCTTGTCTGCGACCCCCGGGTACGCGAAGTTTCGTATCACGGACCGGGTAGCTCAGTTGGCAGAGCAACGGACTTTTAATCCGTAGGTCCTGGGTTCGAACCCCAGCCCGGTCATACTGTCGCCCATGAGGGAGGGGTTCCCATGCTGAGGCGTGCGAGTGTCTTCGCAGTCGTGGCTCTGATGATCGGTGCCGTGGGTGCCCGTGCCCAGGACAACATCGAGCTGGGCGTCGATTGGGCCTTCGGAGTGAACGCCGATGGGGACACGCAGTGGTTCGTGGACATCCCCGCCTCGCAGTTCCGGGCGGGGTTCTGGTTTTCGGACAGGATTTCCATAGAGCCGCGTCTCGGGTACGCCCTGAGATCCAACGGCGGCACGGACCACCTGCTGGACTTGGGGCTGAACGGTCTGGTGTTCCTCGGTAAGTCGGCAGAGCGCGTCAGGGGCTATGGCGTGATCGGCGCTGCCTGGATCTGGTCCAACTTCGAGGGCGCGGACGCCAACAGCGACTTCAGCGTTGGGGCCGGCGTGGGGCTGTGGCTTCCGATGACTTCGCACCTGGCCACGCGCGTGGAGGGTAGGTACGACCGTATCTTCAGGGGCGGCGGTGTCGATGCGGGGAACGTGGTCACGTTGCTGGTCGGTCTTTCCTTCACCGTGAAGCCGATTCAGTAGGAGCTGCTCCGGCCGGCAGCGCCAACTGGCTCTGCCCGGTCGCGAATGGGTCGTATGAATCGATTGCCGAACGCGAGCCAGCCCGGCGAGGTACTGCGGTTCTCGGCCTGCGGTGCGCAGGTCGATCTCGCGGTCGAGGACCCGACACTCCTGGAGTCGCTCGAGTCACTCTTCCCGGATTATCGGACGGGAATATCCTCTGCCGACGCCGGAGCGGTCGTATCACTGACGGCGGCCGACACGGGCCACGTAGTGGTGGACCACGAGGGTGCGCGCCATCGGTGTCACGGCGCGATCGAGATCTTCTCCGCTTGCGAGTTCGCGATCACTCAGGCGCTTCTCTCCTCCTGCGACGCATTTGCTCCGCTGCACGCTTCGGGCGCCGCCGTCGGTGGGCGCGCGGTGCTGGCGCTGGGCTCGGCCGGCGCGGGCAAGTCCAGCCTCGCAGTCTGCTGGCACCTGGCCGGCCACGCCGCGCTTGGGGACGACGTGGTGCTCGTGGACGTGGAGGGCCGCGCGCACGCCTGCCGACGCTTGTACGAACTGAATGCAACGACGCTGCAGACGTTGGGTGTGGAGCCAGCGGGTACGAGCCTGTGGCGGCCAGGCAGTACAGAGGCGTGGTACGACCCGGGCGCCGGGGCCGGTTGGGCCGAGCCGACTCCCGTCGGAGTCGTGGCGGTCGTGCGTTTCCGGCGGGGCGCCGAGTTGGATATCAAACGACTCTCCACCGCCGAATCTCTCAACGCCCTCGTGCACAGCCAGATGCTCGTCGTGCCGGACCGCGCGGCGCACCTGGAAGCGCTGGCCCGTGTAGCGGAGGGGGCGAAGGCATACGACGTGACGTTCGGTTCTGCGGCCGCGGCCGCCACGGCGATAGCGGAGCGGCTGGCATGAACACGCACGCGGATCGGGTTGCCGCGACGTTCATCACGGCGTTGGAGGGTGCGGCGAAGCGCTTGAGAATCGCCGCCGATGATCCTGCCCTTGCGCTGGGGCGCCGCTTCGGAATCGGGGGCTACGTGGCGCGTCGCCGCCTGCCGGAGTCGCGATACAGAGATGAGCAACTGGTGCGGCAGCTCCACGAGCGGCTCATGCGCGATGCCGCGGGGGCGGCATCGACCACGTTGGTGGATGGCGGTGTTCCCCACTTCTTCGCTCGCGGTGCGGTGCTGTGCGGGATGCTGTACCAGCCCGGCGACCGCGAACTGGTCGACCTGGATCTCTTCGTGTCTCCGGCCGACGCGGGGCGCGCCCAGGATCTGCTGACCGGCCTGGGCTATGTGGCGCTCCCCAGCTCCGAACAATGCGGACCCGCGTCACTGCGCTCGAGCGTGAACCTGGAGCGCCGGGGAGGGAGGTCGGCGTTCGAGGCGATCGCAATCGACCTGCACTGGGGCCTCGAGCCGGTGAACCGGTTGCTGCCCCGGCCGGGGACGACGATCTCCACCTCCGTCTGGGATGGACTCGTGAGCGCGGGAGACCTGCCCGCGCCCTCTCCGGCGCAGCATGCGGCGCTGCTGGCGCACCATCTCGTGCATCACGATCTGTTGCACGTGCGCGGCATGCTGGACCTGGCGCTGCTGCGCGCCGACGTGTGGACCGGCGATGGCGACGCGTACGAGGTGTGCGCCCGGGAGCTTGGCGTGCTCCGGGCCGCGCGCGCCCTGCACCGCGCGCTGGTCGAGCAGTTCGGGTTCGAGCCAATAGAGGGAGTGAGTCCGCCGCCGGCCACGGTGCGGGCTCGGCGTCTGAACGGGGTACTGCAACTCGAGCGGTGGTTCGCGGGGGCCGGCATGGCGGAGGATGACGAACACGCGCGGATCACCCCCAGGCGCATCGGGCGGCGGATGCTGCTGTTGGACCACGTGTCGGATGCCCGCTTCCTCGCCGCCGACGCTCTGTTCCCGCCCCGGGAGCACCTGCGGTGGCGCTGGCCGGAGCATGGGTCGAGCGCGGCGGCCTGGAGACGGCACGTGCGGCAGCTGGGCGGCAAGCTGTTCGCGAGGTGACGGCGACCCTATCTTAGCCATCATGAGCCAGGACAAAGCTGCAGCAGGCCCCAGGGCGCGTGACGACGTCGTGTTCCGGCAGCTGGACGAAGAGTGGGTGATCTTCGACCCGGCGGCCGACCGGCTGCACGCGCTCAACCTCACCGCTGCACTGGTGTGGGCGCACTGCACGGGCGAGTTCGACGCGTCCGAGATAGCTGCTGCGGTGGGCGGCGCGTTCGACCCACCCGTGGACGGCGCCACGGTGCTGCCCGACGTGCAGGCGACGCTCACTCGCTTCGGCGACGAGGGTCTCCTCGCGTGAACGAAATGAAGTACTACCGCGATCTCGTGGCGCAGAGGGAGCGGATCGAGGCCTTCCGGCGCGCCATCCATGCTGTCGTCAAGCCCGGTGACAAGGTGCTGGACGTGGGGTCGGCGCTCGGGACGTTTGCGTTCTTCGCCGCCGACGCCGGCGCTAGTGTCGTTTGGGCGGTGGACGTGGATCCCGTGATCCACGTGGCGAAGGCGATCGGCAGGCTGAACGGGTACGAGGACCGCATCGAGTTCATTCGCGGGTGGCTGCCCGACGTCGAGATTCCCGGCAAGGCGGACGTGATCATCTTCGAGGATTTCCCACCGCAGATGCTGGGCGGCAGGGAATTCCGGTTGCTGCGGGCGGTGCACGAGCGGTATGCGGTCTCCGGGGTGAGGGCCGTCCCGCAGGCGGGAGTGCTCTGCGCCGCCCCTGTGAGCTCGGAGACACTCCACGCCCAGTTGGCGCCGTTCGGCGCGGCGGAGACCGCATTCGACATCGACTGGAGCCCGAGCCGAGAGTACGCAGTGAATACCCCGCTCAACGTCGGGATCGATCCCGCTGCCCTCCTGGCCCCGGGGGAGCGTGTGGGGACGGTGCGGCTGGACAGGCCACCCCAACTGGAATCCGTTTCCGGCTCCGCAACATGGAGTTCAGAGCGGGACGCCGACGTGCACGGACTCGCGTACTGGTTCGATCTCGACCTCGGCGGCGAGCAGCGCCTGTCCAATGCCCCGGGAGCGGAGCCTGGTTCGTGGGGGCACCTGTTCCTGCCGATCGATCCACCGCTCGAGGTGAGGGCGGGATCGGAGATCAGAGCGAAGGTGGGCGCGACGGCCCGAGGGGACGGCGCGCCAGGGTGGCTCACGTGGGAAGTGGAGGCTGGGGAGGAGCGCCGCACCGGCCACGCCTTCCGCTCCGCTCCAGCCTCCCTGGCGGACGTCACCGAGGGCTCGCCCGACTCGGTGCCGTTGCTCGACCGGCGCGGCGAGCTGGAGCTCAAAGTGCTCGCGCTCACAGACGGGATCCGCTCGATCCGCGATATTGCTGGGGAAGTGGTTGCCGAGCGAGGAAGCCTGACCCAGGCCGAGGCCGAACGGCTTGTCGCCCGGGTATTGAGGCATAAGATTGGGGTAGGGTACGGACTCGCCGCAGCCGCCGAGAGAGGTGGACCATGACAGATCAGGACCGACGCGAGTTCCTCAAGAAGCTGGCCAGGACGGCCGCCTACACGGCCCCTGTGGTCTATAGCCTGGCGGCGCCAATCGAGCTGGTTGGCCAGGGATCATCCTCCGAGCACAAGCCACCGATGGGGGCGCCCGCCACTCAGGAGCCCAGCACGGGCGACGCGCCGTGGGACCGGCCGGCGCCGGGGCAGCGGCCGTAGGCTAGCCGCTCCGAATCTGCGCTTGGATCAGCCCCGCCCGCGGATCCGCCGGGCGGGGCGATTTGCATCGGGCCCGTTGCTTTTCTGGCTCCCCCCGGAAACATTCCCGTCACCCCTCACGTTCTTCGCAGCGACTCATGGAACGATTCGATCTCATAGCCGTCGGCGGTGGAACCGCTGGATTGGTGGCCGCCGCCGGCGGGGCCGCGCTCGGCCTCAGAACGGCCCTCGTGGAGCGCGATGCGCTCGGTGGGGACTGTCTCTGGACCGGGTGCGTGCCGAGCAAGGCGCTCATCGCGTCGGCGAAGCTCGCGCATCAGATGCGCCGGGCCGACGAGCTGGGTCTGGTGGGGGCGTCGCCCGGACACGCGTTCAAGTCGGTGATGGACCGCATGCGCGCGGTGCGGGACCGCGTGGCGGAGCACGACGACCCGGAGCGGTTTCGCCGTATGGGAGTGGAGGTGGTGTTCGGCCGGGCGGAGCTCACTGCGCACGGCCGCGTTTCGGTGGATGGACGCATTCTCGCGAGCGACCGCATCGTCGTGGCCACTGGTGCGGCGCCGACCGTACCGCCGATCCCGGGCCTCGAGGAGGCGGGTTATCTCACGCACCTGACGGCGTTCGACCAAACGGTGCTGCCGCGGCGGATCGTGATGCTGGGGGGCGGCCCGATCGGTCTGGAGTTTGCGCAGGTGTACAGCAGGCTCGGGGCCGAGGTGACCGTGGTGGAGATGTTGCCGCAGCTCCTGCCGCGCGAGGAGCCCGAAGCGGCCGACGTCGTCGCGCGTGCACTGCGAGCGGAAGGCGTCGTGGTGCACCTGGGAGTGACGGCCGAGTCGGTTGAGAGCAGCCCTGCGGGCGAGAAGCGCGTGCGCGTACGAACCGCCTCGGGTGAGGCTCGGGAGATATCGGCCGACGAGATCTTCGTCGCAACCGGGCGCCGAGCCAATACGGAGGGCTTGGGGCTAGAGCACCTGGGTGTGGAGCTGGAGCGCGGCGCCGTCCGGGTGGACGCCACACTGCGCTCCTCGGCGCCCGGGCTGTGGGCGGCGGGTGACGTCGCCGGCGGCCCTCAGTTCACCCACGTCGCCGAGTACCACGCGAAGCTGGTGCTCCGCAATGCGATCTTCCCGTTCAGCTCGAAGACCGACTACAGTGCAGTACCGGCGGTCACCTACACCGACCCCGAGGTGGCGCGCGTCGGCCTCACCGAGCGGGAGGCCCGGGAGCGGGTCGCGAGCGTGGGCGTGTACCGCTACGATTTCGCCGACCTGGACCGCGCCATAGTGGACGGCCACGATGAGGGATTCGTAAAGGTAGTGACACGGAAAAACGGCAAGATTCTCGGAGCGACGATCGTGGGTAGTGGGGCGGGGGACCTCCTCACGCCGCTGGTGCTGGCCGCGAAGCAGGGCATCAAGCTGCCCAAGCTCGCCCAGCTGGTTTACTCCTATCCGACGATGTCCGAGGGCATCAAGCGAACGGCGGACAGCTACTACCGCGAGAAGCTGGCGGGCCGCACCGGCGCGCTGCTGCGACGGGTCGTGCGATGGCTGACCTGAAGCGCGCGGGTCCGATCCTCAAGCTCCTGGCGCTGGTGGCCATCCTGGCCGGCGCCTGGGTCATCGTGCGCACGACCGCGCTCGGGGAGTACGTCACGCGCGACGGAATGATGGCTGCGCTCGAGGCGTTGAGGAGCTCGGCGTGGGCTCCCGTCGTCTTCGTGGCGGTGTACGCCGTCGCCACGGCTCTAGCGCTCCCAGGCTCGCTGCTCACCATTGTGGGCGGCGCGGTGTTCGGTTTCTGGTGGGGTTTCCTGCTCAACTCACTGGGTGCCAACATCGGGGCAAACGCCGCGTTCAGGCTATCCCGAGCTCTGGGCCGGGAGGGGGTCGAGCGGATCGTGGGCGGCCGGCTCAAGGGGCTCGACAACGCGACGGCCGAACACGGCTTCCTGGGCCTGCTGATCCTGCGGCTCATACCGCTGGTGCCGTTCAACGCCCTCAACTTCGGATCGGGGCTCACTGCGATGCGGTGGCGCGACTACACCCTGGCCACCCTCATCGGCATTCTCCCGGGGACTGTGGTCTACACCTTCTTCGCCGACGCACTCGCGCAGGGCTCGACCGGTGCCGGCGAGGCCGCGCGCACCCGCCTGTGGATCGCCGGGGCCCTGTTCATCGCTCTCACCTTGATACCGCTCATTGCGCGCCGCCTCGGGTTCCGGCTTCCTTCCCGCTCCTCTGGCGAGACTGCCTGATGCGTATCACGCAGCGAGTCGCGACTGCCATGACCGTTGCCCTCACTGCCTGGAGCCCTGCGCTCGAGGCGCAGGGCCTGCCCGACCACTCCGGCTTCACCGCGGTGCTCGAGGAGCGGCGGCACGGCAGCCTGGTGGACTACGAGGGCCTCGAGCAGCATCCCGAGCAGCTCGAGTCGTACCTGGCCGAGCTCTCGGCCGTGACCCCCGAGGAGCTCGTCGCAGCCTCGCGCGAGGCCCAGCTGGCGCTCTGGATCAATGCCTACAACGCCTGCGCACTCAAGCTCGTGATCGACCACTACCCGATCAGGGGGGCGGGCTTCCCCGCGTCCCTGGTGCGCTCGCTCAAGGGCGTGCCGGGCAACTCGATCCGCCAGATCGCGGACACGTGGAGTCGCGAGTTCTGCGATGTTGCCGGGAAGGAGCGCTCCCTGGACGAGATCGAGCATGAGATCCTGCGGCCGATGGGCGAGCCGCGAATCCACTTCGCCGTCAACTGCGCGTCCCGTTCCTGTCCGGTGCTGGCGCCTGAGGCTTACACGGCCGAGGCGCTCGATGAGCAACTGGATGCCGCCGTGCTTCGGCTGGTGGGCGACGCGGAGCACTACTCTCTGGAGCGTGGCGAACGCGCGACGCTGCGGCTGAACAAGGTGCTCGACTGGTACGAGGACGACTTTGGCGGGAAGGAGGGGGTCGTCGCCTTCCTGCTGCCGTACCTTCCTGTGGATGATCGTGAGTACATCGCCGGCCACGGCCCGGCTGAAGTCAAGTACTTCGACTACGACTGGACGCTGAATGACACGGCCGTGTTCGGCCCCGACGTGGATCGGTAGGCCGCCGTCGAGGCCGCAGGGATGCTAGGCCTGGGCATCGTCATCCCGACGCTCAACGAGGAGAGCAACCTCCGGGCGCTGCTCGAGGACCTGGGGCGGCTCTCCATCACCACCGACGTGGTGGTTGCCGACGGTGGTTCGAGTGACGACACCGTCAGCGTCGCCCGGGCGGGTGGAGCGCGAGTCGTCGTTGCCGAGCGGGGCCGCGCCACCCAGATGAACGCGGGCGCGCGGTCCGCGGCGGGCGATTGGCTCTGCTTCCTGCACGGCGACGTCCGCATGCCCGATGCGGCGAGGCGGGATCTCGTCCGGGTGGTGTCCGGCGGTGTGGCGGACGCCGCGGTGTGGGGATTCGCGATCGACGCGCGCGGGTTCTGGCCCCGGTTCATGGAGGCGGGCACCTACCTGCGCGACCGCGTTGGTGGGCTCCCCTACGGCGACCAGGGCCTGTTGGTGCGGCGGGAGCTGTTCTCCGCGGTTGGCGGCTTCCCGGAGATCCCCCTCATGGAGGACGTGGCCCTCGTGCGGGCGCTGCGCAGCCGGGTCCGTCTCGAGCGGCTGCGCTCGCGCTTGGTGGTCTCCCCCCGGCGCTGGATGAGGGAGGGGCCGTACTGGACGTGGGCCCGAAACTCGCTGCTCATGGCGGCCTATCTGGCAGGTGCCAGCCCCCAGCGCCTGGCCCGCTGGTACCGCCCGGAGGGATCCTGACCGCCGTACTCCTGTTTGCCAGGGCGCCCCGGGCGGGGCGGGTGAAGACGCGGCTGGCCGCCGAGGTGGGCGAGGAGGTCGCCCTCGCCTCCTACCGGTCGGTCGGCGGGCTGGTGGCCGCCCAGGTTGCGGCGCGCTACCCGCTGGCTGTCTGGTACGACCCGCCGGACGCCCTGGACGAGATGCGTGACTGGCTGGGGGACCACGAGTTCCTGAGTCAGGCTGGGGCCGACCTCGGGGCCCGGATGGCCCATGCGTTCGAGACCCACTTCGCTCGTGGCGATACGCCCGCAATCGTGATTGGGGCTGACGCCCCGGGGGTGGGCGCGGCCACCATCGGGGAGGCGGAGCGGGCCCTCGCTGAGGCCGATGTGGTCATAGGGCCCGCCCTGGACGGGGGGTATTACCTGCTCGGCCTGAACGGTCCGGCCCCCGCCATCTTCGACGGCGTCCCCTGGGGGACGAACGGTGTGTTCGAAGTCACGGTGGCACTGTGCCGCCAGTGCCATCTTGAAGTGCAGCTGCTGGAGCCGCTTCGGGACCTGGATACGGCCGCCGACCTGCGCGCTCTGGGGCTGGAGCGCACTTGACCCGCTCTCCGGACAACGGGCATATTGCTCGGACTTGCGCCCACCTAGAACCAATTGAGGGGATCGGCGATGGCCTGGAGAGTCATTGACACCGGTGAGGAGGTCTGGCACGTGCATCCAGCGGCCGAAATGAGGCCCGATCTGAGGATGTGGCAGCTGACGCTGTCCTTCAGGGTCACGAACTCGGAACGGGAGCCACGGGCATTCTGGGCGTCCTACCCGCTGGAGTCGAGTTCCAAGTCGTCCCTGTTCCAGGCTGCTGACCGGCTTTCCAACGACGCACTGAAGGAAGTGCTCGTGCAACACCTTTCCTGAGCGCCTCCCAGGCCCCGCGTGTCGCTCACCCCGGTCCAGGATCTGCGCCGCATCGCGGAAGCAGTCAGCCAGCTTCACGGGGAAACGGTCCGGGACGTCGAGATCAGATCCGACTGCCGACAACTCAGGGTCACCCTCACCGACGGTCAACTGCTGTTGATCTCAGTGCTGTTGGACGACGCCGGCAAGCCACGGCTCGACGTCGATCTGCTGCGTGCCGTAGAGGAGACCGATCAGCGGCAGCTGGAAGTTCGGTTTGAGGAAACCGAGTAGTGGGCGGGCGCGCACTGTGACTGCCCCAGCGCGCCGGGAGCGCCTCAAGTTCCTGGAGTTCGACTTCGACCGCCTGCCCAGCGGCCGGTATCGCGCACGGGTCGTGCTGGAGGGAGATCCGGGCGACCGCTACGTGGGAACCGCCGAGGGTGTTGGCTCCGAGGCCGCTGAGCTGCGCTGTGCTGCGGAGGCCGCCGCCGATGCCTTGAGGGGAGCGGTCGAGGAGAAGCTCAGCTTCGAGCTGCTCGGTGTGAAGGCGGTTCGCGCTTTCGATTCCACGGTGGTCATCGTTGCGCTCTCGTGCCACAACGGCGTTCCGGCGGTCCGGCTCGTGGGCTCCTGCCTGACGGAGGAGACGCCGCATCGCTGCGCTGCGCTGGCTGTGCTCAGCGCCACCAACCGCTTCCTCGGCAACGTCATATTCACCCGGTAATGAGGGCGTACGCGCTCACTCTCGCCTGCCTCTTGTCCGCCTGTGCCGGGGGCAATTCGGGCAGCGAGCTCGACCCGATGGCAGGAGACGGTTCGCAGTGGCTTGGCCCTGTGGCGGTGGCGGCGCCGGCGCCGACGGCCGAGGACTCGCTCGCTGACGAAGCCGCCCTGGAGGCACTGCACGACTTCGAGTTCAAGAGCCTGGCCAAGGGTGGTGAGCACGTCCGCGGTACGGTGTCCGCGTCCGCGAGCCTGGAGGTAGGTGATCTCGCCGGACCGCGCGGTGGGGCGGCCAGCGCCGCCGGGCCGACCTACGACATCGACATCGAGTCGTTCGCCGAGCGTAGCCGGGTGCGCTACTACGTGGATTTCTTCCTCGGGCCGAGCCGGAACCGGTTCACCATCTGGCTGGGGCGCCTCCCCCGCTACGAGGGGATGATCCGCGCCCAGCTGCGGGCGGCCGGTGTGCCCGAGGACCTCGTCTATCTCGGGATCATCGAGAGCGGATACTCCAACACCGCGGTGTCACGCAGCAACGCCGTCGGCATGTGGCAGTTCATCGCTTCCACCGCGCGCAGCTACGACCTCACCGTGAACACGTGGGTGGACGAGCGGCGCGATCCGTTCAAGGCCACGGAGGCCGCGGCCCGGTACCTGGCGGATCTCTACGGGCTGTTCGGGTCCTGGTACCTCGCAGTCGCGGCCTACAACGGTGGAGCCGGCAGGGTGGAGCGCGGAATTCGCCGGCTCTCCGGCGTGGCCGATTCCGTGACAGACGAGACCTTCTTCGATCTGTCCGCGCACCGCTATCTGAGGCGCGAAACGCGCGACTACGTGCCCAAGCTGATCGCCGCGACCATCATAGCCAAGGACCCGATCACGTACGGCTTCGACAGCCTGCCCATCCTCGCGCCGCTGGTGTACGACGAGATCACTGTGCCCGACGCAACCGGGATGGACGCGACCGCCGATCGCGCCGATACGACGATCCGCGCCATAACCGAGCTCAACCCGCACTACGTGCGAGGCATTACCCCGCCGCGGAAGGCGTCCCTCGTACGCGTGCCCCGTGGGAGCGGAACGACGGTTGCGCAGCGCTACGCCGAGCTTCCGCTCAGCGAGCGGGTGAACTTCGTGGAGCACGTCGTGCGCCGTGGGGAGACCCTGAGCGAGATAGGTGAGCGCTACGGCGTGTCCGTGCGGCTGCTCCGCGCCGCGAACAACAACGTCCACCCGCGGCGGCTCAGGATCGGCCAGCGCATGGTGATTCCTGTGAGCCCGGCTGCCCGGACTCGCGCCGCCGCCGGCCGCGCGCCGCAGCCGCGGCTGACGGTATCCGGGGTGCGCTATCACCGGGTGCGGCGCGGCGAGACGCTGTGGATCATCGCCAACCGCTACGGTGTGACGATTGTCGAGCTGAGGCGGTGGAACGGGATGGGGCCGAGCGCAACCCTGCTCAAAGTGGGGGAGCGCCTGGCCGTGGTCCCGCCTCGGGGCGGGACCCGATAGCGCGGGAGCCTACTCCAGCCCCCGATAGCCCTCCATGATGCGCGTCGCGTATCCGTTGCGCGGATCGCGTCCGGCATCCATCAACTCCTTCACGCGTCCTGGGCCCCTGTTGTACGCCAGCAGGGCCAGCTTCACGTCTCCGTAGGTCTCGATCAGGTGCCGCAGGTAGCGGAACCCGATCCTGAGGTTGGTCTCGGGATCGTAGAGCTGCTCGGCCGTGATCGTGGGCTCGTAGAACCGGGCCGTGGCCGGCTGCACCTGCGCCAGCCCGAGGGCGTTGGCATGGCTGCGGGCCCGAACGGTGAAGCCGCTCTCCAGATTGACCAGACGGAATGCCAGCTCCGGATCGATACCCTCGCGCAGCGCAACGTCGTAGACCAGCTCCACCATGTTGGCAGGCACCTGGTACTCGCTGGAGTAGTGGAGGATATCCTCCGCGCGCCGCAGCCTGAGCCGCGCGATCTCGAGCTCCCCGGCCGTGGTGTCGAGCGAAACCCGCAGCGAGCGGAACTGGGACTGAATCGCGGTACCGGTGTAGGTTCCGCCGTCGCTGTCGGACGCCACCGCACTCGGCGCGCGCGCGCCCGCAACTGCCCCGATTCCCAGCACCAGTAGCAGGATGCCGAGCCCGCGCGCGGTGAGCTGCTGAGTCACCGACAATCGGCGCCACGTGTCGCTCGCCGTATCTCTCAAATGCTTCATGTATCCTCTTCGCTCAGTTTCCAATCGCCCCTCGTGCCGCCCGTCTTCTCCACCAGCTTGATGTCGCCAATCCGCATCCCGTGTCCCGCGGACTTGACCATGTCGTACACGGTGAGCAGAGCCACCGAGACCGCCGTCAACGCTTCCATCTCCACCCCGGTGCGGCCCACGGTCCGCACTTCGGACCGAACCCGCACTCCCGGCAACGCCGGGTCGAGCTCGGCCGCGACACGCACCAGGTCCAGCCCCAGTGGGTGGCAGAGAGGAATGAGCTCGGCCGTCCTCTTGGCCGCCATCGTGCCCGCCAACTCCGCCGTCGATATAACGTCGCCCTTGGGTCCCTGGTTTCCTTCCACCAGGGAGTAGGCCACGGGCGACAGCCGGATCGTGCCCTCAGCACGCGCCGTGCGAGCCGACTCGGGCTTCTCGCCCACGTCCACCATGCGGGCTCTTCCCCGCTCGTCCACGTGCGACAACTTCACAACAATCGCTCCAGGTCTCCGGCCAGCACCGCCAAGGCGAGCTGCGGATTCACATTACCCTGGGCCGAGGCCCGCGTTTCCTCCACGCGCCTGAGTGCCTCCAGCCGGCTGGCCAGGCTCGCGTCCTCGCTGCCGGCCGCTTCCTCCAGGCCGGCCCTCAATCGGACTGCCAGGGCGTCGAGCAGGGCGGTGAAGTCACCGCGCGCCGCCCAGGGCTGCTGCGCCAGCGCTGCGGCCGCCCACCCCTCGGCGCCCTTCTTCTCCACGGTCTCGAGCAGCTGGGCCGCCCGCCGGTCGGGACCCTCTGCCTCGTCCTCGGCCCACAGAGCCCGGCCGATGCTGCCGTCAGCCAGGAGGGCGCGCCGCTCGAGGGGCTTGCCCGCGAGCGGCGGGTCCAGCTCCTGACCCAGGAACCGCCGCACCTCGTCGTCGGCCACCCGCCTGACACGGAGCGTCACCAGCCGCGACCGAATGGTCGGCAGCAGCCGCTCCGGATCCGCCGCGGTGAGGATGATGGTCGTATCGTCGGGCGGCTCCTCCAGCACCTTCAGCAGGGCGTTGGCCGCCTCCTGGCTGGCCTCCTGCACCACGAGGCGTTCGGCATCGCCCACGACGATGACCTTGCGGTCCCCCGAGAACGGGGTCATCCACACCACCCGGTGCAGCAGCCGCGCCGTGGCGAGCGAGTGGCTCGACATGCGGTCCGGCCGCTGCCACAACGGATTCTGGCGCCGCTCCTCGATGGCGGCCGCCAGGATCTCCCGGGCTTCGTCCACCTGCTTGTCCGGATCCCCGGCCTTGCGCCGCGGGACGGGCACGAACCAATGGAGATCCGGGTGCGCCAGGCCCAGCACCTGGCGGCATCCGGAGCACTCCCCGCCCGGTTTGCCGGGACCCGTCTCACAGAGCAGTCCCT
>JAUVTI010000018.1 GCA_030601605.1 Gemmatimonadales bacterium | reverse complement strand
GGTCCGCCGGAAAGGCCGCGTCCACCGAGACCAGTCCACTCCGCGGGGCGTGTGGCGTCGCACTCTCATCGCGTCCGCCTCATTCGCGCGGCGTAGCCGCCGTCGGTCCCCTCATCGGGGGGAAAGATGGACAGATCGTCTCCCTCGCGCTCGAACTCAGGGTGCCGCTCGAGGAACCCGTTCACCTGCCGCTCGTTCTCCTCGGGCTCCAGCGAGCATGTCATATATAGCAGCAGGGCCCCCGGTCCAACTACCGGCGCCACCCCGTCCAGGATCGCTGCCTGCCATCGGGCGGCCCGCTCGATCTGGTCTGCGGACAGCCGCCAGCGGGCATCGGGGTGCCTGGCCATCGTGCCGGTCGCGCTGCACGGGGCATCGACCAGCACGACGTCGGTGGCCCCGGGGCGGAGCGGCGGGCGG
Source organism: Gemmatimonadales bacterium (assembly GCA_030601605.1). Lineage (GTDB taxonomy): Bacteria > Gemmatimonadota > Gemmatimonadetes > Gemmatimonadales > GWC2-71-9 > WVYX01. Next base: position 19,758 of record JAUVTI010000018.1, on the reverse strand, counting down.
GCGGCATCCGCCAGCAGTACCGGGACGTCGGGTGCGGTTCGCGCGAGGGTGTCCCCGAGGCGCTCGAGGCGGTCACGCCGCAGCTCCGAGGCGACCACCTTACAGCGGACCGCCAGAACCGCCGCCTTCCCTCCCGGCGCCGCGCACGCGTCCCAGACCCGCGCGCCATCCGGGATGGCGGCGAACTCGAGCAGACGCACCTGCACAGGGTCCTGTACTACGAACGCGCCGTCCCGGTATCCCGGCAGCTGTTGCACCTTTCCCGACTCGGTCACGAAGCCGGCTCCAAAGGCCGCCGGACTGTGAGGCACTCCCGCCTCGGACAAGGCCGCGCCCAGCGCCTCGAGCGTGCTCCGCACGGGCTGGATCACGAGTGGCGGGCGCCTGTTGTTGTGGCCGAGCAGCGCCTCGGTCCGCACATCGCCGTAGTGGGCGAGCCAGCGCTCGACCAGCCACTCCGGATGCGAGTAGCGGGCGGCGAGGCCTCCCTCGGGTTCCCTCGGGTCGGCGGTCCTGGAGAGCCGGCGCAGCACCGCATTCACGAGGCCGGCGCTCTTGCGGCCGCCGCTGCGCTTGGCCGCCTCGACGGTGGTCTGGACGGCGGCGTAGCTCGGCACGCGCGAGAGCTTCAGCAGCTGGTACGCGCCGATGCGGAGCAGGTCCTTTGTCCCATCAGGAGTGTGCTCCCAACTGCCCGACACGAGCGGAGCGAGGCGCGAGTCCAGCTCCGTGCGGCTGCGCAGCACGCCGGCGGCTATCTCGTATGCCAGCCTGCGGTCGGTGTCGTCGAGCCCAGCGGCTGCCTCGTCGAGTGCGGATTCGAACTGCCTGCCGCCGCCAACCAGGGTGAGGGTCTCGAAGGCGGCACCGCGGGCGTCGCTGCCGGCGGCCACCCTCAGTCGAGCATTCCCGTCGTGGGGCTCGACGGGATGGCGATCTCCCGCCGGGGCATGCGTCCCGCCAGATAGGCGAGGCGCCCGGCCTCCACCGCGCGGCCCATGGCGTGCGCCATCGCGACCGGGTCCTGCGCCGCGGCGATCGCCGTGTTCATGAGGATCCCGTCCACTCCCTGTTCCATCGTGACGCAAGCATCCGACGCCGTTCCAACGCCGGCGTCCACGATGACCGGAGCGCCAAGGCGGCGCTTGATCGTCCGCACGGTGTAGGGATTGATGAGCCCCAGACCGCTCCCGATGGGCGAGGCGAGCGGCATGATGGCCGCGCAACCCGCGTCCTCGAGCTTGAGGGCGGTGATCAGGTCCTCGTTGGTGTAGGCCATCACGTGGAAGCCTTCCTTCACCAGCGTGCGGGCGGACTCCAGCAGGCCCTCCACGTCGGGAAGCAGCGTCTCCTGGTCCCCGATCACTTCCAGCTTGATGAACTCGTTGAACCCGGCTTCCCGTGCGAGCCGCGCGTAGCGGATCGCCTCCTCGGCCGTGTAGCAGCCGGCGGTGTTGGCGAGGAGGAAGTACTTCTTGGGGTCCAGGTGAAAGAGGATCCCCTCTTCCTTGGTGCGGTCCAGGTCCACGCGGCGCACGGCGACGGTGACAATCTCCGCTCCCGACGCGTCGATGGCCCGGACCATGGTATCGTTGTCCGCGTATTTGCCCGTGCCGACCATGAGCCGGGACTGGAACTCGCGGCCGCCTATGACGAGCGGCTGGTCGACGGCTGCTGCTGCGGTCGTGCTCATGCGCTGAATCCTCTGACTCTCGTCGGGCTCACCCGCCACCGACGAAGTGAACCAGCTCGACCTGATCTCCGTTCCTCACAGTCGTATCGCCGAGCGCCGGCCGGCGCACGATCTCCTTGTTGAGCTCGACGACCACTGCCTGCGGATCGAGATCGAGCGCCTGAAGGAGATCGGTGAGCGACATCTCGCCACCGAACTCCCGCTCCTGGCCGTTCACGACGACTGTGATGGGATCGGGCATCAACTCCTCACTGCTGACTAAAACATAGCAGCATCTCACTCGCCGCCGAACCCGGATCGTCGGCCAGCCACAACGCCGCGATCGCCGCGACGCCGTATGCCCCCGCGTCGCGGCACACTGCCGCGCGCCGCGGCGTGACGCCGCCGATAGCCATCACCGTGGCGGGCTGCGCGGCGGCGATGGAGTCCGGCCCGAGCGGTGGGCGCCCGGGGTGGGAGGCGGTCTCCCAGATCGGTCCGAGGAACACGTAGTCGGCTCCGGCCGCGTGAGCGGCGCGAGCCTCCTCGGGGCTGTGCGTCGAGCATCCGACGATCGCGTCCGGGCCCAGCAGCAGCCGCGCCGCTTCGACAGGGAGTCCGGCAGAGGGGAGGTGGACGCCTGCGGCGCCGACCTCCTGCACCAGGTCCACCCGGTCGTTCACGAGAAGCGTTGCTCCAGTCTCGCCCAACAGGCGGGCGAGCTCGATCACCCGTGCGGCGTCGACGGCTCCGGCCCGGGCGTGCAGCGCCACCGCGCCTGCGCCGGCCAGGGCCGCGGCGCGGGCCTTGAGATCGGGGAGAGCGAGGATGTCGTGGTTGGTGACGGCGTGGAGCCGGGGGATCGTGCGGGTCACTCGAAGCGGTCGCCCTTCTTGCAGCCGCGTCCCCGCAACCACTCCCGCGCGGCCATGCGGTGCTTGCCGGCCGGCTGTACGTCCAGGAACTGGAGCGCCCCATCGCCGGTCGCGATCACCAGCGCGGGGTCGGTCTCGACGACCTGCCCGGGCACCTCGTCGGTCTCCCACTCGTCGGCGGGCTTGGGGCCGAACAGCTTGGTCTCGCGGCCGTTCAGTGAGGTCCATGCGCCGGGCCGCGGGTCGAACGCCCGCGTCTGCCGCGCGACCATTTCGCTCGGCTCCTCCCACCGGATCTGGGCGAGCTCGCGCGTGATCTTGGGTGCGTACGTCGCGCGCTCGTTGTCCTGATGAACGAGATGCGTGGCCTCGACTTCGCTGAGCGCGAGGGCCTCGACCAGCGCGAGCGCCCCGATCTCGGCGAGGCGCACGGTCAGCTCGCCCCCCGTCTCGTCGGGTGCGATGGGAGTGGAGACTGTGTGCAGCACGGGGCCGGTGTCCATCCCCGCCTCCATCTGCATGATGGAGACGCCGGTCTCCTCCATGCCCTCGAGGATCGCGTGCTCGATGGGCGCCGCCCCCCTGAGCCGGGGGAGCAGGGACGCGTGCACGTTGACCATGCCCCTGCCCGGGAGCTCCAGCAGTGCCGGCTTGAGGATGTGACCGTATGCGACCACCACCCCCAGATCTATCGGGCCCGCCCCCTGAAGCTCTGCGAAGAACTCCTCGGTATTCGGGTTCTCGGGCTGAAGGAGGGGAATGCCCTCCTCCTGCGCGACCACCTTCACCGGCGGCGGGACGAGGTTGGAGCGGGACCGGCCGTGCGGGCGATCCGGCTGCGTAACCACCGCGGCCACGTCGAAGCCCTCGCCGAGGAGAGCCCTCAGCGAGGGGACTGCGAAGTCCGGAGTACCGAAGAAGGCGATTCGCACGTCAGAAAACCGGGGTGCCGGTCGCCGGACGGGCGACCTCCTTGATGTGACCCTTCGTACCCTTCCTGAGCTTCTTCCACTTCTTCATCAGCATCCGCCGCTTGAGCGGGCTCAGGTGGTCGAGGAAGAGCACGCCTTCCAGGTGGTCGATCTCGTGCTGGATGACGCGCGACCTGAGATCGGTGGCCTCTACGCGGACCCGCTCGTTTCCGACGGTCGTGATCTCGACCACGATCCGCGCCGAGCGTTCGACGTCAGCGAAGATGTCGGGGATCGAGAGACACCCCTCCTCGCCCTTCACCTGGCCCTCGCGCTCCAGGATGACGGGGTCGATCAGCACCAGGGCGTCCTCCTCCTCGGTCTGCACCACCGCCACGCGACGCGCGATGCCGACCTGGTTTGCGGCGAGCCCGATGCCGTTGTCCGCGTGCATCGTGTCGAACAGATCCCGCGCCAGCTGACGCAACTCGTCATCCACCTGTTCGATCTCCACGGCGCGTTCCCGCAGCGCCGGGGAGCCCAGCAGGTGGATGGGGCGGATGGTCACTTCTCCGACTCTTTTCCGGAGAGGATATCGGCGACGCGCTCGCGCTGGACCACCAGCCGCGACTCGCCGCTCTTGAGCGTGATCTGGTTGTCCTTGATGTGCACGACCTCGCCGATTATCCCGCCCACGGTGACGACCTGGTCGCCACGCTTGATCTGCGAGAGGCGTGCCTTGTGCTTCTTCTCCTGCTGTACCTTCGGCCGGATGATGAGGAAGTAGAAGATGCCGACTATGGCCAGCATCTGCACCAGAAAGATCATCATGCCGCTGCCGCTCTGGCCGGAGGGCGCAAACAGGAAGAGGATGTTTGGCGTCACGTGTTCCCTCGTGCGTTGTAGCGTTCAATCCAGTCACGGTGCCAGCCGTCGAAACTGCCGGCCGTTATTCGGCGCCGCGCTTCGGCGGCCAGCCGGACGAGAAACCGAACGTTGTGCAGCGACAGCAGTCGCAGGCCGAGGAGCTCTTCCGCCACGAAGAGGTGGCGCAGGTAGCCCCTGCTGTAGCTGCGGCACGTCTCGCAGTCGCAGGTGTCGTCCAGCGGTGTCGAGTCCGCGCGGTAAGTCGCGTTCCGGATGTTGAGCGGACCGTCCGGCGTGTAGCCCGATCCGTTCCTGCCGTTTCGGGTCGGGGCCACGCAGTCGAACAGGTCCTGGCCGCGGGCCACCGAGGCCAGCAGGTCCTCCGGAAACCCGACCCCCATAAGATAACGCGGCACTGCGGGGGGCAGCGAAGACCCGAGCGCGTCGAGCACGTCGTACATCACGGCCTTGGGCTCGCCCACGGCGAGCCCTCCGATGGCGACTCCCGTCCAGTCTCCCAGGTTCAACACCTCCTCCGTGGCGCGACGGCGCAAGTCGAGGTGACTGGCGCCCTGGATGATCGGCCACAGGGTCTGCCGGCCGGGCTCGGCCGAGGCGAGCTCCCCGTGGCGCTTTGCGCAGCGCCCGAGCCAGCGCGAAGTGCGCTTCAGCGCGTCGGCGGCGTCGGCATGGGTCGCGCCCCCGGGCACCACGTGATCGAACGCCATCGCGACGTCGGCCCCCAGCATCCACTGGATTTCGACGGCCCGTTCGGGAGTCAGCCGCCTCCGCGAGCCGTCCACGTGAGACTGAAACTCCACGCCGTCGTCGTCCACCTTGCGGAAGCCCTCGAGGGAAAAGACCTGAAACCCGCCCGAGTCGGTGAGGAGGGGACCGGGCCAGGCCATGAAGCGGTGCAGCCCGCCCAGCTCGGCCACCGTGTCCTCCCCGGGCCGCACGTGCAGGTGGTAGGTATTGGCGAGGATCATGCGCGCACCCACCGCATCGAGGTCGAAGGGCGAGAGCGTGCGCACCGTGCCCTGCGTGCCGACCGGCATGAACGCCGGTGTCTCGACCTCGCCGTGGGGCAGCACCAGCGTTCCGGCGCGGGCAGCGCCGTCGCTCGCCTCGAGTCTGTAGCTGAACGCGCTCATCGGATCGCCATCGCGTCGCCGTAGCTGAACAAACGATAGCCCTCGGAGACGGCATCCCGATACGCCGCCATCGTGTGCTCGTAGCCGGCGAACGCGGCCACCAGCATCAGCAGGGTGGAGCGGGGCAGGTGGAAGTTGGTGAGCAGGGCGTCCACGATGCGGAACTCGAACGGCGGGTAGATGAACAGATCGGTCCAGCCCGAGCCGGCCGACACGGCCCACGCGTCACCGGCCGGAGTCGCCGCCGTCTCGAGCGTGCGCGTGACCGTGGTGCCCACGCCCCACACTCTGCGCCCTTCGGCCTTGGCCCGATTGATCACGGCTGCCGCCTGCTTGGGCACCTCGTACCACTCGGCGTGCATCCGGTGCCGCTCGGGCTCTTCCACCTCCACCGGCTTGAAGGTGCCGGGTCCCACGTGGAGCACCGTCTCGGTCAGCTCCACGCCGCGCCCGGCGATCCGCTCCAGCGTTTCGGGTGTGAAGTGGAGGCCCGCGGTCGGCGCCGCCACACTGCCGTCCACCGCGGCGTAGACCGTCTGGTAGCGCTCCTGGTCGGCGGCCTCCGGCGGTCGCTCGATGTATGGCGGGAGCGGCACCGCGCCGTATCGCTCCATCAGTCCGGCGGGGTCGAGCCGGCCCGTGAAGCGAAGCCGCCTCAGGCCCCCTCCCACGACCTCCACGATCTCCGCCTCGCCGTCGTCGCCGAAGCTCACCCTGCGCCCCACCTTGAGCTTGCCGCCCGGGTGCACCATGGCCAGCCAGGTCCCATCGGGTTCGGGATGGACCAGCAGGATCTCGGCCTCGCGCCCGCTCTCGCGCCGGGCCGTGAGCCTGGCCGGAATCACACGGCTCGAGTTGAGTACGAGCACGTCGCCTGGTTCCAGCATTTCCGTGAAGTCGCCGAAGTGGCCGTGAGTGACTGCGCCGCTCTCGCGCTCGAGCACGAGCAGTCTGCTGGCCCCGCGCTCCGGCAGCGGGTGCTGTGCGATGGTCTCGCGCGGGAACTCGTATTCGAAGTCGGAAGCGCGGAGCCGGTTACCCACCTGGCCGACCGTCGAACATCGACTGCTGGTCGCCGGTCTGGGGCGCGGGCGACGTGAAGCCGAAGTGACGGTACGCCGCAGGACTCGCCGTCCGCCCCCGGGGAGTGCGGTGCAGGAAGCCCTGTTGGATCAGGAACGGCTCGTAGACCTCCTCCAGCGTGCCGGCGTCCTCGCCGACCGCCACGGCGATCGTGTTGAGGCCGACGGGGCCGCCGTCGAACTTCTCGATGATGATCTGGAGGATGCGGGCGTCCATGTCGTCGAGCCCGTACTCGTCCACGTTCAGCCGGCTGAGGGCGGCTATGGCCACGTCGGTGGTCACGCGGCCGTCGGCTCGGACCTGCGCGTAGTCGCGCACCCTGCGCAGCAGGCGGTTCGCCACGCGCGGGGTGCCACGGCTCCGCTTGGCTATCTCCAGCGCTCCGTCCACGTCTGTCTCCACGTCCAGGATGCCGGCGGAGCGCATCACGATCTGCTGCAGATCCTCGACGGGGTAGTAGCCCAGCCGCTCGACCAACCCGAACCGCGCCCGCATGGGCGGAGTGAGCATCCCGTACCGCGTCGAGGCCCCGATCAGCGTGAATGGCTCGACTTCCATTGGAATCGTCTGGGCGTTGGGGCCCTCCGAGATCCGCACGTCCACCCGGTAGTCCTCCATCGCGGGGTAGAGAAACTCCTCCAGAGTGGGACGCAGGCGGTGGATCTCGTCGATGAAGAGCACGTCTCCGCGCTGGAGTGTCGTGAGGAGCCCGACGAGGTCGCCCGCCTTCTCGAGCACCGGTCCGCTCGAGGTGCGGATGTTCACCCCCATCTCCCTGGCGATGAGGATTCCGAGGGTGGTCTTTCCCAGTCCGGGCGGACCGAAGAACAGGACGTGGTCGAGCGGCTCGCCGCGCTTTGTCGCCGCGTCGATCGCGATCTGCAGGTTCTCCTTGACGGTCTCCTGCCCCACGAACTCGTCGAGCCGCGAGGGGCGCAGCGATGCGTCGGCGGAACTCTCCTCGGGGAGGGCCTCCGGGGTGGTGATCTCGGTGCGGCTCACTTGGGTGGCCGGGCCTGCCAGCGGACGGGACGCTCGTCCTCCGTCACGCGATGCTTGGTGTGGCACGTGACGCACTTGTCGTCCACTTCCTTCTGTCCCGGTGCGACCAGCTTCCGGTTGGTCGCGCCGCACGACGTGCAGATCCACTCGGCTGTCGGCATATGGCGATTCGTCTACTTGGGCCTGGTTAACAGTTGCAGCGCCCCGCGGATGAGGTCAACGGGTTCGCCGGCGCCCTGCTGCGACACGGCCTCCCGCACTGCCCGCTCCGCGTCGTTCGCGCTGTACCCTAGGTTGATGAGCGCCTGCACGGCCTGGTCGGGCGGGCCGGCCGTGGTCTCGGGCGCTCCGGGCACTCCGGGCACGGAGATGTCGCCGAGGCGGTCCCTCAGCTCCAGGACTATGCGCTCCGCCGTCTTCTTGCCGATGCCCGGCACGGTGCAAAGCGCTCCCAGGTCGTTCCCCTTGATCGAGCGCGCCACGCGGGCGCCGCCCAACGTGGAGACCAGGGCGAGCGCGAGGCGTGGGCCGACGCCCGAGGCGCCCAGCAGGCGCTGGAACACGTCCCGCTCGTGATCCTCGACGAAGCCGTAGAGCGCCCACCCGTCTTCGCGCACGACCGGAACCGTCTTGAGGCTGACCTCGGATCCCTCGGATGGCATGCGCTCCAGCACTCCGAGCGGCACGCCGATCGAATAGGTGACTCCGCCCGCTGTGGCCACCACCACGCGATCTCCCGTCTTGGACAGTAGCGTCCCGCTTACGCCAGCGATCACCGCGCCAGACTCCGCGTGAGGAGGTAAGTGAGCCCCACCGCCACGCCGTCGGCCGCATCATGCGGGCTGGGCGGGACCTTGAGGCTCAGGAGCTGCTGGACCATGTACCCCACCTGTGCCTTGGCGGCGCCTCCCGTGCCGACCACGCTCTTCTTGACAGCTCGAGGCGCGAACTCGGCCACCTCGATGCCTGCCCGGGCTGCCGCGAGGAGTATCACCCCGCGCACGTGGCCCAGGGTCAAGGCCGTGCGCACGTTCTTGCCGTAGAACACCGTCTCGAGCGCGAGCACGCTGGGTTGGTGACGCTCGATCAGCTCCACCACGCCCTCGTACACGGCATCGAGCCGCTGCCAGATCTCGTGCTTGGAGTCGGTGCGGATCACGCCGCACTCGATGAGACGGCCCGGCTTTCCGGATTCGGGCTCCACCACGCCGTACCCAGTGACGGCCACGCCGGGATCGACGCCCAGCACGCGCAGGGTCACTCGCTTACCGCCGCGAGCGTCTCCGCGTCGATGTCGAAGTTGCTGGACACCTTGGAGACGTCGTCGTGCTCCTCCAGGATATCCATCAGCTTGAGCAGGCGCTCTGCGTCCTTCCCCTCGATTCGGACGGTGGTGCGGGGGATCATCGCCATCTCCGCCTGTTCGGCCTCGATCCCGGCCGCCTTGAGCGCGTCCCGCACCTTGTGCAGCTCGGTCGGCGGCACAGTGACGATGTGCTGGTCACCCTCGGTGACGATGTCCTCCGCGCCGGCCTCCAGGGCGGCGTCCATCGCGACCTCCTCGGGGTACTTGGCGGCGTCCAGGTAGATCTGCCCTCGCTTGTCGAACACCCACGCCACCGAGTTGGGCTCGCCCAGGTTGCCGCCGTTCTTGGTGAAGGCGTGGCGGATCGCCGCCACGGTGCGGTTCAGGTTGTCACTGGTCACCTGGATCAGGATCGCGGCGCCGCCGGGTCCGTAACCCTCGTAGGTCGCCTCTTCGTAACTCACACCCTCGAGCTCACCCGTCCCCTTCTTGATGGCGCGCTCGATGTTGTCGTTGGGCATGTTCGCCGCTTTGGCGTTGTCGATCGCGGTGCGCAGACGCGCGTTGCCGTCGGGGTCGCCGCCGCCCTGTCGGGCCGCGATCGTGACCTCCTTGATGAGCCGGGTGAACAGGGCGCCGCGCTTCGCGTCCGTCACCGCCTTCTTGCGCTTGATCTGCGCCCACTTGCTGTGACCAGACATTGAACCTCCGCAGGGGCGGGGCGCCGGCAACCCGTGCCGGCTCCGCCGAACAGACCGCAATATACGGGGTGCTCCAAAGGGGACCAACCAAAACTTGCCCGGGGAATACGGCGTAGCTAGGCTTCTGATCTTATGGCCAACAAGACTCGCTTCACCATCGGATTCGCGTGGGCCGTGGCCCTCACCGCGCTCGCCCTCACGGCGTGCGGCGAGCGGCAGCCGGAGCAGGAGAGGCCCGACGTGAACGTCCTGCAGCAAGTGCCGATCTTCCCGCTCTCGGTGCTGATCTCCACCAGCGGCACGAGGGAGGCCCTGCAGACCACGTTCGTCAGCGGCTATCCGAAGGACACCGTCGCGGCGTGGTACCGCAGGGGTCTTCACTCCGCCGGATGGAGGATCGTGGGTGATGTGGAAGATCCGGCCGGTCAGATCACGCTTCACGCCGAGCGCGACGGCCCCCCGCTCTGGATCATCATCGAGAACCGGGTTTCGCCGCCGGGAGCCAGGTACACCCTGATCGGGGCGGTCCCGGACACCACTGGAGGCCGGCAATAGGCCCAGGCGGTCCTCCGTGACGCCGCGCAAGGGAGGTGTGCTGGCCGCCTACATGGTGGTCAGTCTGATCTGGGGGTCCACGTACCTGGCCATCCGGATCGGCGTGAGCCACCTCCCGCCCGCCCTGTTCGGGGCGATTCGATTCCTCACCGCCGGGTCCATACTGCTCGTCCTCTCTCTCGCTCTCGGTCAGAGACTTCCGAAGCGACCCAGGGATTGGGTCACCGCGGCGGTCGTGGGCATCATGCTGCTCGGGCTGGGCAACGGACTCGTCATCTGGGCCGAGCAGTCGGTGGAGTCGGGCACGACGGCGATCCTGGTCGTGACGGGCGCCCTGATGATGGCGGCGTTCGATGCGCTGATACCAGGAAGCGAGGCGCGCCCAACCTGGCGGCAGTTCGCGGCGCTGTTCGTGGGGTTCGGCGGCGTGGTGCTGCTCGTGGGCGGCAACCCGGCCGCCCTGGGCGAGGCCGGATGGCTGGGGCCGGCCGCGGTGGTCGTCGCGGCGGCCTCCTGGTCGCTCGGAGCGATCTTCTCCAAGCGCCGCCCGGTGAACGCGAGCCCCTACGTGTTCTCGGCCCTGCAGATGCTCTTCGGGGGAGGAGCGCTCGCGGTCACCGGTCTCGTCTCCGGCGAGGCGGCTGAGCTCACCTTCACGCCCAGCGGCTTCGGGGCGGTACTCTACCTGATCGTGTTCGGGTCGATCGTTGCCTACACGAGCTATGTCTATCTGTTGCGCCACGCGGCCCCGGCGTTCGTGGGCACGAGCGTGTACGTCAACACCGTGGTGGCCGTGCTCCTGGGCTGGCTCGTACTGTCGGAGCACGTATCGCTGCGCACCTTCGTGGCGATGGCGGTGATTCTGGGATCGGTGGTCTGGGTGCGGCGGGCGGAGCCGGCTCGCGCCCACCGGGCGCAAGAGATCTAGGCTGACGCCGTGGTGAGCGAGCCCTAGCGCCTCAGGACGGGTCGAGCATGTCCTCGAACCGGAGCCACTGCTGATAGAAGTAGAGGTCGATGAACCCCGTCGGCCCGTTGCGGTTCTTGGCCACGATCAGCTCGGTGGCGCCCTCCACTCCGCCGCCCGGATTGTACATCTCCTCGCGGAACAGCCCCAGAACGATGTCGGCATGCTGCTTCACGGCTCCCAGCACGCCGAAGTCGTCGAGTGACGGACGCGGGTCGCCCCGCTGGGCTACGTGGCGCGGCAGCTGCGCAACGGCGAGCACGGCCACGTGGCGGTCGAGGGCGAGCGCCTTGAGGGCGCGCACCGTCGCGGACGAGTCCTCGTCCTGTGTCGAGCGGGTCTCCGGTGGGGGCAGGAGCTGCAGGTAGTCCACTATCACCAGGGCTGGATCGTCGTCCCATGCCGGGGCCAGCACCTCGTCGAACTGGCGTCCGACCATCGGATGGATGGAGAGCGGCAGGCCCTTGAGCCGGAGCGCCGCCGCGCCCACCGCCGCGCGTGCCGTTTCTGAGAGCCTGGCGCTGCGCATGTCGTCCACCTGGACGCGCGCTTCCATCGCCAGAGCCCGCTCCATGAGCCGGTCCTCGTCCATCTCGCCCGAGAAGAAAGCCACGCTGTGGTCGGCCGCCGTGGCCCTGAGGGCGATGGACAGGGCGAGCGCGGACTTCCCCGAGCCCACGTCTCCCCCGAGCACCACGAGATCGCGCCGCCGTACACCGCCGCCGATCACCCGGTCCAGCGACTGGAAGCCGGTGGGCACCGTGTCGGGGCCCGGCTCGCCGGGCGGAAGGCTGTCCACCAGGCGGATCAGGTTGGTGAGCGAGTCCCGAGGTATGCGGTCCGACTTGCTCATCAGGCAGCTCCTGTTGCGCGGCTCTTCCGCTCGGCGCCACGGGCGGTGCGCGCGGCCAGCGCGACGGTGTCGGCCGCTCCCTTTCCCAACGCATCGCGCGTTGGGGCGATCAGCTGGTGCAGGGCCAGGGCCGCGCCCTCGGACCGGCCGCCCTTCAGCTCGCGCAAGGAGCCGGGCAGCGCCCGACGCAGGGCGTTGGGGAGCGAGAGGCTGCTGAGCCGTCGCTCCAGCTGTTCCAGGCGGCGCTTCTCCACGGCCGCGCTCAGCTCGTCCGGGGGCAGCCGGCCGTCGCACTGGCGCACCACCAGCCACAGCGCGAACAGGCCGTTGCGCTTGGGTCCGCGCGCGGCGTCGGCCATGGCCTCGAGCAGGCGATCTTCGGCGTTGGAGAGCTGATTCGTCACGGTCGGAACTTGCCCTGCACGTGTCGGTCAATGTATGAGCCGCGTCACAGCGCGGCCAGGGCGCGTTGATGCTGGGGGGGCTCCCACCTAGGTTTCGAACATGCCACGTCCACGGACCATCCTCTGGGTCGACGACGAAGTCGAGTCGCTCAGCGCGCACGTGCTCTTTCTCGAGGAGCACGGCTACAAGGTCGAGCTCGCGGCCCACGGCGACGACGCCCTGGCGCTGCTGCGGCGCCAGCCCTACGGGCTGATCCTGCTCGACGAGCAGCTCCCCGGCCGCAGGGGCCTGGATTTGGTGCCGGAGATCCGCTCCACCGACCCCGCCGTCCCCGTCGTGATGGTGACCAAGAGCGAAGAGTCCGCCACCATGCACGAGGCCATCGGGATCCGGCTGGAGGACTACCTCGTGAAGCCGGTCAACCCGCGCCAGGTGCTCACCGTGGTCACGCGGCTGCTCGAGGGAGACAGGATCCGGCAGCAGCGTCTGGCGCGCGACTTCGTGACCAGGTTCCGCGAGCTCGAGCAGCGACGCGGCGCCCGTCTGGGATGGCGTGAGTGGACCGAGCTGGTGGTGGAGACGATGCAGTGGGACGCGCGGCTCGGGCAGAGTGACGAGACCGGGCTACAGGATGCGTTGGAGGGCTTTCAGAAGAGCCTGCACGACGACTTCGCGCAGTTCATCAGGTCGCACTACCCAGGGTGGCTGGCTCACCCCAGCGAAGACCGGCCGCCGCTCTCGGTGGACGTCTGCAGCGAGTTCCTGGTACCGCTCCTCGAGGCGCACGAGAGCGTGATGTTCGTGGTCGTGGATTGTCTGCGGCTCGACCAGTGGGAGCTGCTCAAGCCCCAGATCACCGAGCTGTTCGACATGGAGGAGTCGTATTACTACAGCATACTCCCCACGGCGACCCCGTTTTCCCGCAACTCCATCTTCAGCGGCCTGTTCCCCATCGAGATCAAGGAGCGGCACCCGGCCTGGTGGGGCGACAGGGACGACGAGAGCCTCAACGCCCACGAAGCGGAGCTGCTCAGTGAGCAGCTCAAGGAGCTCGTGGGTGACTCGGTTCCGGTCCGTTACGAGAAACTGACCACGGCATCCGAGGGGGAGGCGCTGGTCCGGCGCGTCCCCGGGTACCTGTCGCAGAAGGGGGTCACCGCGCTGGTCTTCAACTTCATCGACCAGCTGACGCACGGCCGCGCTGAGAACGCGATTCTGTACGAGGTGGCGCGTGACTCCCAGGCGCTGCGCGCCGTCACGGCGACCTGGTTCGAGGACTCAGCGCTGTTCCGCTCGCTGCGAGAGGCGGAGCGACGCGGCGTGCCGGTGCTGCTGACCACCGACCACGGCTCGATCCACTGCCACACGCCGGCCACCGTGTTCGCCAAGCGGGACGCGACGGCGAATCTGCGCTACAAATTCGGTGAGGACCTGCGCGCGGAGGACCGCTCGACAGCGATCATGGTGGACAACCTGCCTGCCTGGGGTCTGCCCAAGATGCGCCTCGGTGTGCGCCTCCTGATGGCAGCCGGTGATCACTTCTTCGTCTACCCGACCAAGTTGCGCGAGTACCAGGCGCGCTATCGCGGCTCGTTCCTGCACGGCGGGGTCACGCCTGAGGAGATGATCCTCCCGGTGGCGCTGCTCACGCCGCGCGCCTCCCGCTGATGCGACGCTACCGGCGCCTGTTGGGCCACGTAGGACCCTACCGCCTCATCTTCCTCACGAGCTTCGCAGCCGCCGTCGTGGCGTCCGTGCTCGATGGACTCACGCTCGCGCTGCTGATCCCGCTGCTCCGGCTGCTGTTCGGAGCGGCCTCCGGGCTGGCGGAGGCGCCCACCGTACTGGAGCGCGTGCTGGCGCTCGTCTTGGGGGGATGGCTCGAGACGGGGGACCGCGCCACCGCGCTGCGCAACGTCGTGCTCCTGATCCTGGGTGCGGTGGCCGTGAAGAACGTCGCGGTCTACGTGGCGGGCTACCTGGGACAGGTCATCCAGGAGGGCGTGGCGCGCGATCTGCGCGTAGGGCTGTACAGCCACGTGCAGCAGCTCGGTCTGGGGTTCTTCCAGCGCACGAAGGGAGGGCAGCTGCTCAGCCGCATGGTCGCGGACGCGGACCAGGCGAAGGAGATGGTCAGCGCCGCCCTGGTCTCGGCGCTGCAGAATCTGCTTCTGGTCGCGGTATACGTGCTGGTGCTGTTCTCCCTCTCGTGGCGGCTCGCGCTGGTAACGCTGCTGCTCGCACCCGTGATAGTGGTGGTCATGCGGCCGATACTGGCGCGCATGCGGACCCGCATCCGCGCCGCCCTGGAGGACCGCGGGGAGCTCACCGCGATAATGAGCGAGACGGTCGAAGGCGCGCGCGTGGTGAAGGCGCACGGCGCCGAGGAGTACGAACGCCTCCGCTTTACGGCGGCGGTGGAGCGCTACTTCCGCGGCATTCTCAAGGCCCGGCGCCTCGCCACGCTGGCGGGACCGGTCAGTGAGACGGTGGGCGCCGTGGTGTTCGTGGTGCTGCTCGTGGCGGCTTCACGGCTGGCGGGCGACGCGCAGGCGCTGCGGCCGGAGGTGCTGGTCGCCTTCCTGGCGGTCTCGCTGCGGTTGCTGCCGCCGGTCAAGCGGTTGTCGCAGTTCCCGGCTCTGGCGGAGACGGCCCTCGGCGCCGCGGAGCGCATTTACGAGGTGATGGACCTGCCGCCCGAGGACGTGGATCCGCCGGATGCACCGGCATTCCCAGGCTTCGAGCGGGAGATCCGGTTCGACAACGTCTGGGTGGCGTACGAGAAAGACGACTGGGTGCTGCGCGGAGTGGACCTCGCGGTCGAGCGCGGCGAGGTGCTGGCTCTGGTGGGGCCTTCCGGGGCGGGGAAGTCCACCCTGGTGGACCTGCTGCCTCGCTTCCTGGAGCCCCAGCGCGGCTCCGTGCTGGTGGATGGCGTACCGATCTCCCACTACAGCCGGCGCACAGTGCGGCAGTCGCTCGGGATCGTCAGCCAGCACACAGTGATCTTCAACGACACGGTGCGGCGCAACATCGCCTACGGCGAGCAGGAGGGAGCGAGCATCGAGGCGGTGGTGGAGGCGGCAAAGGCCGCCAACGCCCACCACTTCATAGAGCGGCTGCCGCGCGGTTACGACACGCTGCTCGGGGAGCGTGGCATGCGGCTCTCGGGCGGCGAGCGTCAGCGCGTTGCGATTGCGCGGGCGCTGCTGCGGGACCCACCGATCCTGATCCTCGACGAGGCAACCTCCAACCTCGACTCCGAGTCGGAACGGCTCGTGCAGATCGCCATCCACCGGCTGTTGGAGAATCGGACCGTGTTGGTCATCGCGCACCGGCTGTCCACCGTGGCCGAGGCCGACCGCATAGCCGTACTCGACCACGGGCGGCTGGTGGAGTACGGACCGCACGACGACCTGGTGCACGCGGGGGGGCTGTACCAGAGGCTGGTGAGTGTGGAGCTGTCGCGGCGCTCCGCCGCCATCAGGACGGGCGCGTAGCTACCCCTCCACCGGGTGCACGCCAATCGCATAGGTCGGGCACTGCCGCACGAAGTCCACTTCCACCGGAGACCATACCTGCTCGCTGGCCGTGACGACGGCCTTGCCGGACTCGTCCAGCTGGAACAGCCCGGGGGGCCCGTGGATCAGGCACGCTCCGCATCCGATGCAATGCTCCCTGTCCACGCTCACCGCGTAACGCTCGCGCGGAAACACTCCGTGGGCCGAGGGCTCCGGTAGCTCCGAGCAGTCCCCCAGAGCGTCGATGGTGGCCCGGTACCCCTCTTCGACGATCTCACGGTTGTGGCCGAAGGAGAACATCCCGAACCGCTCCACACGCGGCTGGATCAACAGAAGCGGTGGCTGATCCCACAGCCGCAGCATGCTGGTGCGGCGGTTCTCGATCGCGATCTCGATGGCGCGCGCATACACGGCCGCGAATCCAGCCAGGTGCATGTCAGCCTTGAGCACCCCGCTCGATCCGACGTCCACGGCCACCACCAGGTCGCGCTCGCGGGCGGCCGCGACGCCGAGCGGGAGGTTGGAGACCGCCGCGCCGTCCATGAAGTGCCGCCCGCGGATCTCGTGCGGCGGCAGGTAACCGGGCAGCGAGCAGGAGGCGATCACCGCATCGGCCACGGGGATGTCGTCGAGCCCGGGAGCGCCCCACAGCACCTGCGTGCCCGTGTTCACGTCCACGGTGTTCACGAGCAGGGGGCGCTCGAGGTCCTGGAACGTCACATCGCCGAGCATGCCGTGGACCACCTGCTGCAACGGCTCCCTGCGGTAGAGTCCCGGTGACCGCAGGCGCTTGAGCGCCATCTCGCGGTGTGCGAGGCGGAAGAGGTCCCGCTGCTTGACGTGGATGGCGAGCTGCTTGATGTCCTCCGCGGCCGCGCCGGCGCACCACGCGGCGGCGACCAGCGCTCCAATGCTGGAGCCCACCATGTCGGTGGGAAAGAAGCCTTTCTCCTCGAACGCGGTGAGCGCCCCGATGTGGGCCAGCCCCTTCATTCCGCCGCCGCCCAGTACGAGCGTGAAGTCCCGTTCGGTTCCGGTCACTTCCCCATCTCCAATCTCGCGTTGCCCAGCACCGCGGCGGCGTAGCCGCAACCCGCGGCGGGTAGCTACCTTTCGGCGTCCGCGGGACGCGGAGCCATATCCCCAATGCTACGCACCTGTGGAGAGAGACGGCAACGTGGAAGCATCGGCGCCCCCAGAACTCGGCCAAGTCCTTCGTCGGCTGCGGAAGGAGGAATTCCCGTGGACGGCGGAAACCACCTACCTGAACAACGCGAGCATCGGACCCCTCCCGGAGCGCACCCGGCGGGTGCTCGACGCATTCACCGCCCGGCGCGCGGCGCCGCATCTGCTGTCCCACCAGGAGCTCGGCGCCGTAACCAGCGATGCGCGGGCCGCCGCGGCGCGGCTGATCAACGCTGACGCCGAAGAGATAGCGCTCGTCACCAACACGAGCTTCGGGCTGAACGCGGCGGCCGGGGCCCTGCCGATCGAGCGGGGCGAGACCGTGCTGGTCAGCGACAAGGAGTTTCCGGCTAACGTGTACCCGTGGCTGTTGCTGCGCGAGCGCGGCGTGGACGTGGAGATCGCGCCGGTCTCGGCCGAGGGTTGGCCGAGCGAGGGGTACCTGCTCGAGCGCCTCAAGGACCCGCGGATCCGCGTGCTCGCGATTTCCTTCGTGCAGTTCTCCAACGGATACCGCGCGGATCTCGACCTGCTGGGCGCGGCCTGCCGCGAGAACGGGACCTATCTGGTGGTGGACGCCATCCAGGGTCTGGGGCAGCTGCCGCTCGACGTGAAGCGCACCCCGGTCGACATGCTGGCGGCGGGCGGCCAGAAGTGGCTGCTCTCCCCCTGGGGGTCGGGGATCCTCTACGTGCGGCGCGAGCTGATCCAGGAACTTCGCCCTGTCCTCGCCGGGTGGCTCTCATACGAGGGCGTGGACGACTTCTCACACCTCACCGACTACGACACGACTCTGCGCAAGGACGCGCGGCGCTTCGAGCTGAGCACCCCGCCATTTCAGGAGATGGCGGCGATGACCGAGAGCATCAACCTGCTGATGGAGCTCGGCGTGGACCGCATCGCAGATTACCTGGTCCAGGTGCGGCGTCCCCTGCTCGAGGCGGCGGAGCGCGGCGAGTTCGAGATCATGTCACCGACGGGCTGCGGGCACGACAGCTCGATCGTGTGCGTTAGAACGGAGCACGTGGCCGAATCCTACCACGCGCTCAAGCAGGCCGGTGTGGTGGGCGCGCTGAGGGAGGGCTCGATCAGGCTCTCGCCCCACTGCTACAACACGGTGGAGGAGTTGGAGCGCGTGGTGGACATCCTGCGGGGCGGGTGATGGCGGGCTGTGTCTTCTGCGACATCCTGCGGGGCAGCTCCCCGGCCAGCGTCGTCTACGAGGACGACGAGGTCGTGGCGTTCATGGATACGTACCCGGTCTACGGCGGGCACACGCTGGTGATCCCCCGCGAGCATTTCGACGACCTGGAGTCCTGTCCGGGAAACCTGGCCGGCCGTCTTTTCGAGGTGAGCGCCCGGCTGGGATCGGCCATAGTGGACGCGGTGGGCGCCGCGGGCTTCAACGTCTGGACCGCGAACGGGAGCGCGGCGGGGCAGGAAGTGTTCCACCTTCACCTGCACGTGCTGCCGCGCTTCGAGGACGACACCTTCGGGCTGAGGTTCCCAAAGGGCTACCCGCAGGTGGTGGGGCGCGAGGAGCTCGACCGGATGGCCGAGCTGATCAACTCGAGACTCTGAAGATGAAGTCGGCCTTCTTGCCGCGCCGCAGCCAGAGGTAGCCGCCCTCCAGCACCTGATCAGGCCCGACGGACGCGTCGGCCGCGAGCGGTTGGCGGTTGAGCGAGACACCGCCCTGCCCGAGCAGGCGCCGCGCCTCGCCCTTTGACTTGCACAGGTTCGACTTCGCCAGCAGCTCAACGGCGGAGATCTCGCCCGACAGCCGGAGCTCACCGCTCGGCAGCTCACCAGCGAGCGTCTCCCACGTGACCGCGCCTGCTTCGCGCGGGTCGAGCTCGCCGAACATCACTCGAGATGCCGACTGCGCGCTCTCGGCCGCCTGCTCGCCGTGCACCCTGGCGGTGATGTCGCCGGCGAGGGCCTTGTGGGGGACGCGCTCCTCGGGCTGCCCGGTGTGCCGCTCCATCAGTTCGCCGATCTCGTCGCGGGGCAGGAAGGTGAGGCGCCTGAGGTAGGGCAGCACGTCCCGGTCGTCCACGTTCATCCAGAACTGGTAGAACCGGTAGGGCGAGGTCATCGCGGGATCGAGCCAGACGCTTCCCTCTTCCGTCTTGCCGAACTTGCCGCCGCCGGACGTCGTGAGAAGTGGCGCCGTGAGCCCGTGCACCTCGGATTCCGTCACGCGCCGCACGAGCTCGCGCCCCGCGGTGATGTTTCCCCACTGGTCGGAGCCGCCGAGCTGGAGCTCGCAATCCTTGTGACGGTAGAGCTGCAGGAAGTCGTACGCCTGGAGCAGCATGTAGCTGAACTCGGTGTACGAGATCCCCTCCTCCAGGCGGCTCTTCACCGACTCCTTCTGGAGCATGTAGGAGAGCGTGAAGTGCTTGCCCACGTCGCGCAGGAAGGAGACCAGGCCCAGCGCGGTGAGCCACTCGGCGTTGTCCACTACCTCGGCGCCGGAAGGCCCGGCGGAGAAGTCCAGGAATCGCTCCAGCTGCGCCCGCTGCCGCGCCGCGTTTTCGCGGATGGTGTCCTCGTCCTGAAGCGGACGCTCGGAGCGCTTGCCGCTGGGGTCGCCGATCAAGCCGGTCCCGCCGCCGATCACGACCAGCGGCTTGCCACCTGCGCGCTGCAGGTGGGCCAGCAGCATCACGGGAACCAGGTTGCCGATCTGCAGACT
>JAUVTI010000058.1 GCA_030601605.1 Gemmatimonadales bacterium | reverse complement strand
ACACCAACACCCTCGGTAACTGCCGTGTGGATAGCTGAGAACCGTAAGGTCGCGAGCTGGGTGCGGATCTTCGTCACCGTCGCGGGCGTCGCTTTCGTAGCCGGCGCCATCTTGGCACTCATGGATCGCCCGGAGCTCCGGGCCGGTGCGTTCTACCTCCAGCTGCTGATACTGTCCACCGCCGCCGCGCTGAGCCGGCGGTTCGGCATAGCTCTCCCCGGCAAGGGATTCGCCTCGTTCATCATGGGCGTCACCCTCATCGCCTTCCTGCTCAGGGGATGGCCGTTCGCAATCCTGGTGGGCGCGATCGGCATTCCCGGCGGGGACGTGCTGCTCCGGCGGAGAGCAATCAGGGAGAGCCTGGTGACGCTGGGTCACGTCGTGCTGGCGGTCGGATTGGTCGGGCTCGCCTACGACGCGTTGGGCGGAGGCCTGGGCTCCGCGGCCATCTCGGCCGACAATCTTCTCCCCCTCGCAATCGCGGTCCTCGCCCCACCGGTCCTGGCCAACGCCACGTTCTACACGCAACTGGGGCTCGCCGGCGTGCTGCCGCGCACCGACGTGAAGCTCACGCTGCGCTGGGAGGGCGTGGTGAATGCTGCCGGCGCAGCATTCGCGATGGGGTGGGTCTCCGTCGCGACGGCCGACATCAGGCCTAGCGCAGCGGCGTTCATCGCCGCCGCGTTGGTAGCTGCCGCGTGGCTCGTCTGGTGGGTGATCCAGACCGCGGTCCGGGCCGACGAGCTCAAGCTCGTGCATGGGCTGGCCGGGGCCGTGGCGGCGGACGTGAGCATCCGGAAGAGCTTCGCCCGGCTCCAGGAGCTCACCGGCAAGTTGGTACCCTGGGAGCACATGGGGGTGGGCCGCCACATCGCAGCGGCAAACGAGATCGAGCTCGTGGCCGACACGAGCACCGACGAGCCGCTTCGATTCGACGCCGATGCGGGACTGGTGGGCGAGGCGGTTCGGGCCGGCGGGCCCATAGTGGCCAACGTGCACACGAAGACGATGATGGTCCTGCCGGAGGGCGAGAAGCCGGGATCGGAGATCCTCATCCCGCTCCATCAGGGCAAGACTCTCGTGGGAATATGGAGCGTGCGGCACTCGGACCCCACCGTGTACCGGCCCGCTGACGGCGAGTTGCTCAACATGCTGGCGCCGCAGCTGGCCCTCTCGCTGGCGCTGAGCACGCTGGTAGCGCCGATGGCCGAGTCCTCGGAGCATACGGCGGCCTATGTACGGCAGCTCTCCGCCGCGAACGAGCGGATTCAGTCTGCGGCGCGGCACATGGCCGAGAGCGCGATGAAAGCCGAATCGCAAGCCCAGCAGGCGGCAAAGCGTGTCGAGCAGGCCGCCCAATCCCTGGCCGAGCTCGGCCAGAGCATCGACGTCACACTCAACGCGGTGGCCCGCACCCAGGAGGCCAATCAGGCCACGGCTGAGACCGCGCTCGGGGTGCGCGATGCAAGCGGCCGCACGGTCGACCAGCTGGGACAGCTCATCACCACCATCGCAGAGGGCGCGGCCGAGGTGAGCCGGCTGCGCGACGCCGCCAAGGACGTGGAGGAGTTCTCGGAGACGATCGCTCAGATCGCGAACCAGACCAACCTGTTGGCGCTGAACGCCACAATCGAGGCAGCCCGCACCGGCGTCCACGGCAGGGGATTCGCCGTGGTGGCCGACGAGGTGCGCAAACTGGCGGAGCAGAGCTCCCACGCGGCCCGCCAGATGGGCCGGGGAGCCCAGGAGACGCGCCGCGCAATCGACCGTGCGGCGGGGGTCCTGGAGGAGCTCAGCGGCCAACTGACCGCCGTCACCCAGACCTCGGAGGCCTGGACCGGAGAGCTGGACCAGATCGTCGCCACGGCCGCCGACGCCCGAAGGAGGGCCGAGCAGATGGCCGAGGGACCGAAGCAGAACAGGGACCTGGCAGGCACCACGCAGAAGATGCTGGATGAGGCCCGGGACGCTGCCGCCGGCTCGGCCAGGGAGGCCGGAGACGTGGCGGCGGCCAGCAAGGAGCAGCTCACCGCGATCGCCGAGCTGGCTCGGGGCGCCGCGGAGCTCTCGCAGCTGGCCGAGCAGCTCTCCCAGGGGGCCAGCTTCGTGGGGGGCGAGGAGCGCACAGCCCCGGAGTGACGCACGCCACAGTATTAGGGGGTACCCCAGACTGTAAATTGTTGTCACGCTTATGGAAATGACCACACAACGGATCCGCCGCGCAGCGATCCTCACCGGACTGGCGGCCGCCCTGTTTTCTCCGGCGGCACGCGCGCAATCAGGTAGCGCCATGCAGGTCGAGCTCGGCCTGCTCGGCACCTACACCAGCTACAACAGCACGCACATCGGACTCGAGTCCAGCTTCGGTGCGGGTGGCGTGCTCGGCTTGTACTTCAGCCGCACGTTCTCGCTCGAGGCGTTCGCTGACTACACCGCCACCAGCGACACGCTCGACTTCGATGTGAACGTGAGTCGCCTCGGCGCGACGTTCGTTGCACATACGCGCCCCACGGTGCTCGGCAGCCTCTACATCGGTTTGGGCTACAACCGCATTTTCTACAGCGGTTCGGTCGACGTGCAGGACAACGCCGGGTACCTGATACTCGGCGACCGGTTCTCGCTCGGGGGCCGGGTGGCGCTGCGCATCGAGGGCCGCGTGAGCTACATCCCGAACGCAGCTCTCTCTCCGACCAACGGTGGCGCCGTGAACCTCGGTGCGGCCGCGGGCATCTCGATCTTCGCGTTCGGCGGGCCTCCGCGTGACGCCGACAAGGACGGTGTACCCAATACCACCGACCAGTGTCCCGACACTCCGCGGGGCGCGACGGTGGACGCAGTCGGATGCCCGATGGATTCCGACGGCGACGGCGTGTTCGACGGCATAGACGAGTGCCCGAACACTCCGGCCGGAGCGTTCGTGAACGAGAAGGGCTGTCCGACCGATACGGACGGCGACGGCGTGTTCGACGGCATCGACGTCTGCCCCAACACTCCAGCGGGAGCGGTGGTCGACGAGCACGGCTGCCCGCTCGACTCGGATGAGGACGGAGTGTTCGACGGGCTCGATCAGTGCCCCGACACACCGCTCGGCGCCACCGTCGACGCGCAGGGTTGTCCGCTCGACTCCGACGGTGACGGCGTCTTCGACGGCATTGACCAGTGCCCAGACACGCCAGCCGGGACTACCGTAGATGCGACCGGCTGCCCGGCCGACAGCGACGGCGACGGCGTGATCGACGATCTCGATCAGTGTCCCGACACGCCCGCCGGCTTCGAGGTGGACGAGCGCGGCTGCCCGATCGAGCGCGACAGTGACGGAGACGGCGTACCCGACAGCCTGGACCGCTGTCCCAACACAGCTCCGGGCCAGGCGGTCGACGAGGTCGGCTGTCCGATCCTCTTCGTGGTGGAGCAGGGCGTAGTACAGGCCCTGGTCCTCAGGGGAGTGAACTTCCAGGTGAACCGCTCCGCGCTGACCGCGGCGTCGTACTCGATCCTCGACGTGGTCGCCTCGTCGCTGCTCGCACACCCGGAAGTTCGCGTCGAGATCGCCGGACACACGGACATCACGGGAAGCCACTCCTACAACATGCGGCTGTCCCAGCAGCGGGCGCAGGCGGTGAAGGCGTACATGGCGCGCAAGGGTGTGGAGCCGTCGCGGATGGTGGCCGTGGGTTACGGCCCCGACCAGCCGATTGCCGACAACTCGACGGCCTCAGGGCGGTCGGATAACCGGCGCGTCGAGCTGAGGTTGCTGGAAGGGGGTCCGCGGTAGTAATACACAAGGAGACGATACAGGCGTAACGGTGGCTTAGGGAGGACAGGACAAACAGGTACTAGTGGGCGGTTGCGGGGCGGCAGCGCTTTTTCGCGCTGCCGCCCCGTACCGCCCGCTGGCTCCTCGAGGAACTGGATGCAAAGAGTGACGGTGCTCACAGGTCGGGTCGCAATTGCGGCGCTCGTTGCCGGGCTGGCTTCAGCCGCCCCGGCGGGAGCGCAGCTTGCAGCCGAGCCCGAGCTCCAACCACCCCAGCTCGAGGGGCCCGCGCCCGACTACCTCGCGGCGCTGCGCTGGGAGGGAGTCCCGCGCATCCGCATCCCGCTCCCGCCAGAGGAGATCCCAGGTCTCGACCTGGTGGTGCGTGACGCCTCCGCGCCGAGCTACCTCGCGGAAGTCGGCCTGCCCGTGGTGCACTCGATCGCCATCCCCCCGCCCCCACCGGGCCAGCCGCCCGCCGTGGTGCGCGGGATCTACATGAACGCATGGACGTTTGGATCGAACCGGTTCTACGGGCTGGTGGCGCTCGCCGACACGACCGAGATCAACTCCTTCGTCATCGACGTAAAGGACGCGACCGGATTCATCACGTACGCCTCCAACGTGCCCACGGCGATCGAGATCGGCGCGAACGGCATGATTCGCGTGCCCAACGTCCGCCAACGCCTGGCGCTGCTCGAGTCCAAGGGCATTCACACGATCGCCCGCATCGTGGTGGCGCGCGACGCGCTACTTGCGAAGCGGAAGAGTGAGTGGGCGATCCGGCACAGGGACGGCGGACTGTGGCGCGACGGCCTGGGTGAGCCCTGGGTGGACGCCTTCCACGATTCGGTGTGGGTGTACGCCGCCGAGATCGCGGCTGAAGCGGTGCTGATGGGCTTCAAGGAGATCCAGTTCGATTACGTGCGGTTCCCCGACGAGCCGAAGGCGCGGATGCAGAACGCGGTGTTCGTCGCGAACACGTCCGGCGAGAGCAAGCGTTCCGCCCAGCGCCGTCACGTGACGATGCTCGGCGACAGGGTGAGACACCTCGGCGTCCCGTTCACGCTCGACGTCTTCGGGCTCACGACGAGCTCGACCAACGGGATGGGAATCGGGCAGTACTGGGACGATCTGTCCGAGGCAGCCGACGTACTGCTGCCGATGGTGTACCCGAGCCACTATCCGCGCGGGTCCTACGGCATCCGCTACCCCAACGCCGAGCCCTACCGCGTGGTGCGCAGGGCGCTCGAGGAGGGCCTGATGCGGTCGTCCAGGCTGCGCAACCCGGCGACGATCCGTCCCTACCTACAGGCCTTCACCCTGCGACGGCCGCGCTACACGGCCGCTGAAGTGCGGGCGCAGATCCAGGCGGTGGAGGACGTGGGACTCACAGATTGGGTGCTGTGGAACGCCAGCGGGAGATACCCGGCTGCTGCTTTCAGACCGAAGCGGAGGCCTCCGGCGTACGTGGCGCCTGTCGTGGGATTCGAAGAAGGACCGCTTCCGCAGCAGTAGTAGTCGAGCTACTCGGGCAGCCAGGCGACCAGTTCCCCGGCTATCGCACTCGCCGCAGTGGTATACGGACTCGCCAGATAGAGCTGTCCCGGCCCCGATCGCCCCGGGAAGTTCCGGTTGATCGCGCTCACGGTCACCGTCTCCCGATCGTATGAGACTCCGGGGCCGGCATTGATGCAGGCGCCGCAGCTGGGCTCGATGAACTGCGCCCCCACCTGCTCGAACACATCGAGATATCCCTGCTCCTCGCAGTAGCGCTTCACTTCCTGCGAACCCACCTGGATGAAGCACTGAACGTCGGGGTGAACCTTTCGTCCGCGCTCGAGCGCTTCCTTGAAGACTGAAGCGTACATGTCCATGTCGGACTTCTTGCCCGCGGTGCACGAGCCCGCGTAGGCGATGTCCACCTTCACCGGACCCCCGAGCTCCGTGATGAACAGTCCGTTACCCGGATCACCGGGGAGCGCGATCATCGGCTGCAGCTCGCCGGCGTCCACTTCGATCACCGTCTCGTATTCGGCACCCTCGTCGGAGTAGAGCCCCTCGAGCAAAGGCCGCACCTGATCGGGCTTCAGGCCCCGCTCACGCGCAAGGAACTCGACCGCCCTCTCATCGGGCCGCACGATGCCGGTGAACGCCCCGACCTCGGCCGCCATGTTCGTCATCGTGGCGCGCTCGTCTATCGACAGCGCCTCCACCGCCTCACCGGCGTACTCCACGATCTTCCCGATCGCGTTGCCGTCCTTGACGTACGGATACCGCAGTATCTGCAACATGAAGTCCTTGGCCGTCACGTTCTCCGGCTTGACGCCGCTCACCCGGACCAGCACCGACGGCGGGACCTTCAGGCGCACGTCCTTCGTGAGCCACGAGTTGAAGATGGCGGTCGTGCCGACGCCGAAGGCCACCGCCCCGATGGCGCCCGCGTGCGGCGTGTGGGAGTCGCTGCCGATGATCAGGTGTCCGGGCAGTGCGTGCTGCTCGAGGATCTTCGAGTGGCAGATCGCCTCCGAGCCGCGCACGGCCATGCGCCCCAGACGCGGCAGCTCACCGTAGAGCTTGGCGCCCTGCTGCTCCGCGAACTCCTCCTGCTTCGTCTTCAGCTCCAGCGCCAGGTCGAGCAGGCCCTGTGCCTTTCTCTCCTCGGTCATGGCAACGTCGAGGAACGTGAGATGATCGCGGAACAGAAAGACCGATTCGGGATCCACGATCTTCTCGTTCTCGCCCACGAACTGGCGCCAGAAGATGGCCGCCATGGGCGTGACGTACTCGTGGCTGAACCGGATGTCGGTGCGGACGAAGCCCTCGTCGCCGGGCTGCACGTAGGGAACGCCCACCTCGCCGCGCTCCAGGTCGGTCACCCAGTTGCGCGCCAGAATCTTCTCCGCCAGCGTCATCGGCCGCTTGCCGGTCTCGAGCGCCGGCACCAACACCTTGCCCTGGAGCCGCGCCACGTTGTACTGGAACAGGCCGCCGTACTCGATGATCCCCCGGGTGATGTCTCCTTCGCCGCCGGTGAACTCACTCAGCGGGATCTCCTCACCCCGGCGCAGCCGCTCTATGAGCGAGAAGTCCGTGCTCGTGAGAACGCCCAGGTTCTGGCAGTTCTCCCGGTAGATGCGCTCGATGCTTTCCGCGATCACCAGCCGGATGCCCGCATTCATCTCTGCATAGGGCGATGCTTCGCGCGAAGAGCCCTTGCCGCGCCGCTTGCCGCTCACCGAGCAGACGAAGCCACCCGCCTTGACGCTGCCGGGAGTCATCGGGAACTCGTCCCCGGCCTGGAAACCCAGATACGGGAAGTCGCCCAGCCTCTCATCGTAGTAGTAGCAGATGTAGGCCGGTGTGATCTCGTCGGTGGAGATGTTGTCGCGCAGCGGCGCATCGAGCGGCCAGTCGATGTCCTCGCCCTCCAACTGGCGGCGTACGAGTCCGGCGTCGTCCGCCAGGAACAGCACGCGGCCATCGATACGAACTCGGTCGGGGAGCTTCTCGACCGGCCGGGTCTTCAGGCTCTCGATCATGAGGGCCGAAACTTGGCCGCTCCGTTTCCGCGAGGCAAGCGGTAGTGGTACAATTGGGGCGATGCGCTGGAACCAGGTACGAGCGACCGTCGCCGGCGGCGGCTGGATATCGCTCCTCGGGATGGGAGCGGTGCACGGGACGCTCGAGGCTCAATTCGTGAGGCCCACGCTGCTCGAGCACACGGGCTCGTTTGCGGCTCCCTCGCTCACGGAGAGCTCGGGCGTAGCCGTGAGCCGCCGCCTCGAGGGAGTCCTCTGGACCCACAACGATTCGGGCGACCACGCTTACCTCTACGCCACCAACCTGGCGGGAGATGACCTCGGCAGTTACCACGTTTCCGGCGCGAGCGCCGTGGATTGGGAGGACATCGCGCTGGGGCCCTGCCCCGAGGCCGAGACGTGCCTCTACATAGCCGACACCGGGGACAACCGGAGGCGTCGCTCGAATCACGCGGTGTACATCCTCCCGGAGCCCAGCCGGCTGCCGAGACCGGGACAGTGGCCGCCCGAGGCGCTGGAGGCGCGCCGACTGGGTGTGAGCTATGAGGGCGGACCGCGCGACGTCGAGGCGATGGCGGTCGATTCCAGCGGGGCGATCCTCTTCATCTCCAAGGGGCGCTCCGGACCATTCCGCCTGTTTCGCATATCCGCGGCCGCTGCACGGGGAGACTCAGCGGAGGCCAAGTTCCTCGGCAACCTGGACATTGTGCCACAGCACATGCTGGGCCGCTGGGTCACCGGCGCGGCAGTCTCCCCGTCCGGCAGGCAGTTGGTCGTGCGCACCTACACCGAGCTGTACTTCCTCGGGTGGAACGGACACGAGGCGGTGCTGAACCGTCCGCCCTGCTTGATCGGGGCCGTCGAGCCCCAGGGTGAGGCAGTGGATTTCCTGGACGAGGACACACTCGTCCTCACGAGCGAGTCCAGAGGGAGCATGCCTGGCTTGATCACAAGAGTGCAGTGCCCGAGCTCCGAAGCGGAGAGCGGCACGTGACGATGCGACAGGCCCTCAACGTTCTCGCCTTGGGAGCGGGCTGCGCAGTCACGCCGGCTGCGCTCTCTGCGCAAGTGGCGCAATCGCCCCTCGACGGCGCCCTCGCGGTTCCGACCGAGGTAATGCTCCGGGCTCACCTGCGCTTTCTCTCGGACGACGTTCTGAGCGGGCGGGCGCCCGGAACGGCAGGGGCCGACGTGGCGGCGGCCTACCTCGCCGCCCAGTTCGAGCTCATGGGTCTCGAGCCGGCCGCGCCCAACGGATCCTTCTTCCAACCGGTGGAGATGCTCGGCATCACTTCCGACCCTTCCCTCGTGGTCGGTGTGCGCCGGACGACCACCGCGCTGCGCTATCTCGAGGATTTCGTCGCCTGGCCCGGGCAACCATCGCTCTCCACGACGGTGGATGGGGACCTGGTGTTCGTCGGATACGGCATACGCGCCCCGGGGTGGGGTTGGGACGACTACAAGGGGACCTCGCTGCGCGGCAAGATCCTGCTCGTACTGATGAACGACCCGGGGCTGACCGACAGCACCCGGTTCGACGGTGAGGCTCTCACCTACTACGGAGGGTGGAAGTACAAGCTGGAGCAAGCGGCCCGCGAGGGAGCCGTGGGAGTCATCATCATCCACTCCGATGCAGGTGCGATGCTCCCGTGGAGTGCGGTGCGGAGCACGTGGTCCGGTGAACAAGTGCGGCCCGACCGGCAGACGATGGAAACGCTGCGGTTCGGGGCGTGGATCACCGAGGAGGCGGCGCGTGACCTGGTGGCCGCCACTGGGCGGGACTTCGACCTCCTGCTGCGGCGCGCACAGATGAGCGAGTTCAGGCCCATCCCGCTCGACGCACACGCCGTGCTGCACCTGCGCAGCAGCGTGCGCCGGATCGAGTCGAGCAACGTGATCGCGCGTCTCCCGGGCAGGGACTCGCTCAGAGCGCGAGAAGCTGTGATCCTCTCGGCTAACTACGACCACCTCGGCGTGCGGCACCCAGTGGACGGCGACTCCGTATACAACGGGGCGCTGGACAATGCATCGGGGCTGTCCGCCCTGCTCGCGGTTGCCGCCGCGTTCAGCCGGGCTGCGGCCCATCCAGACCGCTCGGTGGTCTTTCTGGCCACAACCGCCGGGGAATCGGGCTTCCTCGGCGCCGAGGCGTACGTGGCAGACCCGGCCGTGCCACTCGAGCGCACGGCCGCAGTCATCAACGTGAATCGCCTCAACCTGCTGGGAGCCACGCGGGATGTCGTCGCGCTCGGAGCGGAGCGATCCGCTCTGGAGGCCTACTTCCAGTCCGCCGCTTTGGCGCAGGCGCTGGAGCCCACGACCGATCCGAATCCCGCCGCCGGGCGGTTCTACCAGTCGGACCACCTCGTCTTCGCCCGCGCCGGTGTCCCGGTGCTCTCCCTGGTGAGCGGGTCGAGCTTCCTGGGCCGGGAGCAGCGGTGGGGGCTCGACGAGGAGCTCGCGTACCTGGCTGAGCGGTTTCATCAGCCGGGCGACGAGTTCAGCGAGAACTTCGACTACACCGGCGCCTTGCAGCAGGTGCGGTTGTTGATCCGGCTCACCTGGGACCTGGCCGGCACCAACGACTTTCCGTCCTGGAATCGCGACTCCGAGTACCGCCCGGCGGGGGAGCAGCTGAGGCTGCGCAGGTTACGGAGCCCGACCCGGTAGCCGCGGTTTCCCGCGGCGCCGGCTCCGGACGGCCCGGAGCCAGAAATTGGGGGGTGGTGGATGGGCGGCAGTTGCGGTACGTTCCCGCGCCTGGCAGCCGCCCCCACTGGCACGGGGAGGCGCCACACCGCCGGCGGCGCCACGGCGTCTCCGTGCTGCGGTCGGCAGGGGGTCAGGGGGGACCTGCGCGCT
>JAUVTI010000218.1 GCA_030601605.1 Gemmatimonadales bacterium | reverse complement strand
TCGCCTTCGGCCAGCGCAAACTCGTACGTGATTCGGATCCGCTCGTTCGAGGACATGGCTCCTGTATCTTGCCGCCGCCACTCCCCAAGTGCAAACCGCCCCGCGGGCATCTGCCCGCGGGGCGGTCCCTCCTCCGGATCGCGTGGAGCCGTCAGCCCGTCAGCGTCCCGGACAATGCTGGCGCATTCCCCGCGCCCCCTGGTTCCCGCGCATCTGACCTCTCTCACCGCGCATGCCACCTTGCCTCATGCCCATGCGGCGGCCTTCGACGAACCCTTCGAGCTTGCCCTGCTGCTCGGGCGTGAGCAGGGCCTTGGCCCGTGCCGCGCCCTCGAGCGTGGCAAGCCGCGCGTTCTGCCGCGCCTCCATGCCGGCCTGAGCATAGCGGCGCACCGCCGCGACGTCCGGCTGGTCGGCCGCCCAGGCCTCCTGGAGCTGCTCCTGGCTCTGCTTGACGGCTTCCATGGCCTGCTCCTGCGCGGCCTGCGCGTCGGCGCTCAGTTGCCCGATCTGGGAAACCTGCTCATCGCTGAGTCCCAGCAGGTCCTTCCGGGCGATCAACATCTGCGGGGAGTATGCTCCCATCCCCCCCATCTCTCCGCGCCGCGCTCCCATCCGCCCCATCCGCTGGTGTGTGGCCGGCCCGCCCTGCAGGCCGGTTCCCGGCTCGTGGATGCGAAGCTGCCGGGGCCGCTGCTCCGGCGCGGGGGGAGCGTCCTGGGCGGGCAATGCGCCGGCCGCAACGACTGCGAGCAGCGCCGCCCCCGCAATTGCGCTGATGGTCTTCATGAGTCCCAACCTCCTTGATGCCGTTGGATGTGCCTTCCTTCATGTGGTGGGACGCAGGGGGCGGGTGGTTGTTAAGGGGCGGGACTCGGGGGGCGGAGCAGCCCGCGCTCCGCTTAAAACAACGCGCCCCCGAGGGCTCCCCGGGGGCGCGAAGACACCGCAGATCGGCGGAGTTACTCCCCTCCGCCCTCCGCCTGCCGGCTGCCGAGCTGGCGATCCATCATCAGCAGCGCCGGGCCGCTGTCGCCCGCCATCTCGAGCTGCGCGATGATGTCGCCGACGGAACGCTCCTCCTCCACCTGCTCGTTGATGAACCACTGGAGCATGAGCTGCGCCGGGTAGTCCTTCTCCTTGACCGCCGTCTCGTACAGCTTGTTGATCGAGGCGGTGACCTTCTTCTCGTGTGTCAGCGTCGCCTTTATGACCTCCAGCGGGGATCCGAACTTGAGTGGCGGCTTCTCGATCGCCTTGAGCTGGACCCGCTCGCCCCTCTCGAGCAGGAAGTCGAAGAGACGCAGCGCGTGGCCGAGCTCCTCGTCGTACTGCATCCGCATCCAGTGCGCGAAGCCCGGGAGGCTCTCGGCATCACAGTAGGCCGCCATCGCGAGGTAGAGATAGGCGGCGTAGAACTCCTTGGCTATCTGGTCGTTGATTCCTGCAACTACGCCCTTGGCTGGCATTGTTCTCTCCCTTGATATCTGTTCTCGTCGTCACTTCTGTTTCGGCCCGGAAATATAAGGCCGGCGCCCCTTCCCTGGTCAGGGTGGCGGCGAACGGCGTGACCTGCATACAATAGTAGAGTAGTACTCTCGTCAATCGATACGTGCGGCTGGTGGTGGGGATCGGTGTGGCCGGGTGGTGGCCGCGACCAAAGCAGGCTCACGGACACTATGAACGACCACACGAGACCATCTTCCCCCGACGCGCGCACCGTGATGGCGCGCGAAGTGCGCGATTCCGTGGTGATCCGCTTCGCCGGGGACTCGGGAGACGGGATGCAGTTCACCGGCTCCCAGTTCACGCTCGAGGCGGCTCTGGACGGCAAGGACATCGCGACCTTCCCCGACTACCCGGCTGAGATCCGCGCTCCGGCCGGCACGACCTACGGCGTGTCGGCCTTCCAGATCCACTTCGGCGGTGTGGACATCACCACGGCCGGCGACGAGCCGGACGTGCTGGTGGCGCTCAACCCCGCGGCGCTCAAGGTGAACTACCGGGACCTCCGGGTGGGTGGCCTGGTGGTGGTGGACACCGGAGCGTTCTCGAAGCGCAACCTCGCCAAGGCCGGCTACGAGACGAGCCCTCTCGAGGACGACACCCTGGCGCCGTATCAGCTGCTCGAGCTCGACATCGGCCAGCGGACGCTCGACGCGGTCGAGGGCCTGGGACTCACGCAGAAGCAGGCCCTGCGATCCCGCAACATGTGGACCCTGGGGCTCATGCTCTGGATGTTCGGCCAGGAACACGCGGCGACCGCCGAGTGGATCCGAGCCAAGTTCGCGAAGCAGCCCGAGGTGGCCGCGGCGAACGTGGCCGCGCTGCTTGCGGGCCACGCGTTCGGCGAGACGGTCGAGATGTCCAGCGACGTGGTGGGATACACCGTGGCCAGGGCGGACGTCCCGCCCGGCGTGTATCGCACGGTGACAGGGACCGAGGCGACGGCCTGGGGCCTGGTGGCCGGGACGCAGGCCGCCGGGCTCGAGAAGCTGATGTTCGGCTCGTATCCGATTACGCCGGCGACCGGCCTGCTCCACGTGCTCGCCAACCTGAAGCCGTTCGGTGTGCTGACGTTCCAGGCCGAGGACGAGATCGCGGCCATCTGCGCCGCCATCGGCGCCTCGTACGCCGGTGCGCTCGGGGTGACCTCGACCTCGGGACCCGGAATGGCGCTCAAGACCGAGGCCCTGGGTTTGGCCGTCGGCATCGAGCTGCCGCTCGTGGTCGTGAACAGCCAGCGGGCGGGACCCTCGACGGGACTGCCCACCAAGGCCGAGCAGTCGGACCTGTTCCAGGCCGTCTACGGCCGCAACGGCGACGCGCCGCTGCCGGTGATCGCGGCCGCCACGCCGGCGGACTGCTTCGACGTGGCGATCGCGGCAGTCCGGCTGGCCACCAAGTACATGACGCCGGTCGTGATGCTCACGGACGGCTATCTCGCCAATGCCGCGGAGCCGTGGCTGCTGCCGAGCGCCGACGAGGTGCCGGAGTTCCCGGTCAGGTTCCGTACGGAACCCGAGGGATTCCATCCGTTCGCGCGCGACCCCGAAACGCTGGCGCGACATTGGGCAGTACCGGGCACGCCGGGACTGCAGCACCGCGTGGGCGGGCTCGAGCGCGACGCCGAGAGCGGACACATCTCCAACGATGCGGACAACCACCAGCGCATGACCGACCTGCGCGCCGCGAAGATCAACGGGATCGCAAGCGACATCCCGCACCAGGAGGTGCA